>JAIRRM010000109.1 GCA_031255975.1 Propionibacteriaceae bacterium
CCAATCGGCGGGGTAGAGGTGGCGCTTGGACTCGCGTTCTTCGTTGAGTTTGCGCCGGGAGCGAGCCGATAACCGATCCCCAAACACGGTGCCGCGCAGGTGATCCGTCTCGTGTTGCAGGCAGCGGGCCAGCAACCCGGTGCCGATCACCACCACCGGGGCTCCGTTTTCGTCCTGGCCGCGGCAGATGGCATGGTCGGGGCGAGAAAGCAGTTGGTACGCGCCGGGCCACGACAGGCAGCCCTCCTGGCTGGCGTCGAAATTGCGATCATCGCCCTCGGGCAACTCAACCACCGGGTTGCAGATCACGCCGTAGTGGAATTGGTCGTCCGCGTCCGGGCAATGGTAGACGAAAATCGCCAGATCCACTCCCACCTGCGGCCCTGCCAGTCCGACGCCATCTGCGGCGTCCATGGTGGTAAACATGTCGGCGGCGAGCTGCTTCAACTCCGGCCCGAAGTCGGTCACCGCGCGAGTCTCGGCGTGCATCACCGGTTCGTCCCAGGTGGTGATACGGCGCACTTCGCCCATCGCGTTCCATTCGCGCACTGTAGGCATCGGTAAATCCTGTCAGGTGTTCCAGATTCGGCTAACCGATTCTAGTGCGTCACGTCGCGGTAGGCGATGCGTGCTTAGATGGAGTCATCCTGCTAATCCGTAGCGCAGACACGCTATGGCGAAGTGGGACGATGGCGAACTACGGGGATATTTTGGCGAGACAGGACGATGGCGAGGCAGGACGATATGACGGTCGCACCCAAAGACTCACGCTGGCCTGCGGCGTTGACGCAGGCGCACGCCGCTTTCGGTGACTATCTGCGGCTGGAGCGTCTCGGCTCCGCGAACACGGCGAAGGCATACCTCGCCGACGTGGCTGATCTTTTTGATCGCATGAACGCCGTCGGGGCTAGCGGACTTGCCGATATTGCCACGGCTGACCTGCGCAGTTGGCTGGCAACGGCCCACGCCGCCGGAGTTATGGCCGCCACTTTGCAACGCCGCTCCGCCGCAGTACGGGTGTTCTTCCGCTGGGCGCTACAACGCGGTTTGGTCGCGGATGATCCGGCGGCCAGATTACGTTCGCCGAAGGTACCGAAAAGACTGCCAGAAACCCTCACTCAGGCAGAGGCCGACGACATGCTGCGTGCCGCCATCAGTTACGCCGCCGAAGTGGGCGGGGTGAGTGGCGTTCGTGATGTGGCCATACTGGAGACCTTGTACGGCTCCGGCATTCGGGTGTCGGAACTGGCGGGGCTCGATATAGGCGACATCGACCTGGCACGTCGTACCGTGCGGGTGCTCGGCAAAGGTGACAAGCAGCGCACCGTGCCGCTCGGCGTGCCCGCGTTACGGGCGATTGAGCGCTGGCTGACGTTACGCCCGCAGTGGGCGAACGAGACCTCTGGTGCCGCGTTGTTTTTGGGTGAACGCGGTGGGCGTGTCAACCCCCGGGTGGTGCGCCGGGTGGTACATCAAGCGATGCGGGCGGTGCCCGAGGCCCCGGACATCGGCCCCCACGGGTTACGGCACGCGATGGCCACTCACCTGTTAGAAGGTGGTGCCGATCTGCGCAGTGTGCAGGAGATGCTGGGGCACGCTTCATTGGCCACCACCCAGGTGTATACCCATGTGACGGACGAGCGGCTGCGTGCCGCCTTCCAACAGGCCCATCCGCGGGCGTGAAGATGGGTGGGGGCGGGTAGCCAGGAGCCAGCCTCCGCGTAGTGGCCGCCTGCGCCGATGGCCATCGATAACCTGGCCGCGCAGCCGGGCGACTTCACCCATGCCTGATCCGGCAGCCATTTGAAAGATCATCTGGAATACCGCTGAAACTTGATGCTCAACTGGGACACGGTGGTGTCTGCGGGCAACAAACGTATCGGCCCGATTCGCGCTCCGGTGAGCCACAACAGTGGGTCAAGATACTCACTGCCGCGCAGCAGCCCGAGATGTAGACAGTCGCGTACGGCATGTCCGGCCTGCAACACGCCGACGGCCTCACCAGCGGCCACCACCTGCCCGGTGGAGACTATTGCTGTCACCGGGAGGTAGGTGGTTCGTAACCCGGATACGTGGGTGATCGATAAAGATGGCACCCCGGCTATCACCCCAACCCAGGTCACGGTGCCAGCCGCCGCCGCCACCACGGTGGTGCCAGCGGCGGCGGCGATGTCGATACCACGATGCCCGGCTGACCAGACCTCAGCAGGCGGCTGGAACGTTCGGATCACCGGCCCGGTGACCGGCCAGGCTCGATCTTCGGCAAGCTTGGGTGCGGCGGCCACCGCCTCAAGTGCTGGTGCGGCGGCCGGGAGCGTTACCGGAGACATTGGGGATACCGCCGGAGGCGTTGCCGCATGGGCAGGCAAGCCGGGCACTACGAGCGAAGCCATCACCAAAGCGGTTAGGAGACAGATGCGCCACAGTGGCGTGGCGCGTCCGATGTCGCTGATCTTCATGCCCTGTCTCTAGTGCGAAATCGGCCAAACCGGCCAACGTATTTCCCACCTGTGGATAACTTGGCATCGTACCTAGTGATTGTGGATAACCGGTTTGGTAGCCACCGCCATATGCCAGTAGAATCTCCACTTGCGGCTGGCAACAGCCGACTTCGCGCACATCGTAAGCGCCATCCAGCGCCGGTGACATCCGAGGTCTCCTGACAAGGAGCGGGGTCGCCGGGTGTGCCAGGGGCCGCCGTCCGGGCGGTCGACAACCGAGTGGTGACGCGGGTGTGTCCCCGCGCCGCCACGTGAACTCGCGCGTGCGGCTCATGGGTCGGCGCGCCAAGGAAGGACACCTCATGGCAGAGGTCACCGCCCGTCAGTTACTTGAGAATGGTGTGCATTTCGGCCACCAGACCCGGCGTTGGAATCCGAAGATGAAGCGCTTCATCTTCAACGAGCGCAACGGCATCTATATCATCGATCTACGCAAGTCGCTCGGGTATATCGACGAGGCTTTCGCGTTTGTCAAGGACATCGTCTCCAAGGGCGGCCAAGTGCTGTTCGTCGGCACTAAAAAGCAGGCCCAATCGGCCATCGCCGAGCAGGCCACCCGTGTCAACATGCCGTACGTGAACCAGCGCTGGCTGGGCGGTATGCTCACCAACTTCCCCACCATCAACAAACGCACCCAACGGTTGAAGGAGTTGGAGGCCACCGACCTTGAGACGGTGCAGCCCGGCGGCCTGACCAAGAAGGAACTGCTTGGCCTGCGTCGTGAGAAGGACAAGCTGTCCGCTTCGCTTGGTGGCATCAAGGACATGCCGAAGGTGCCAGCCGCCGTCTGGGTGGTGGACACCATCAAAGAGCATCTGGCCATCGACGAGGCGAAGAAACTGGGTATTCCGGTGATCGCCATTCTGGATACCAACTGCGAC
>JAIRRM010000137.1 GCA_031255975.1 Propionibacteriaceae bacterium
AGGTGGCCGCCCTGGACAGAGAGGGGATGCCCGCAGAGACGTTGGATCGCTATCCGCGTCAGTTCTCCGGCGGGCAGCGACAGCGTATCGCAATCGCTAGGGCGTTGGTGACGCATCCGAAGTTGGTGATCTGTGACGAGGCCGTCAGCGCGCTAGACCTGTCGGTGCAGGCGCAGGTGCTGAATCTGTTGCGGCAGGTGCAGCGACAGGTGGGGATCGCCATGCTGTTCATCACCCATGATCTGTCGGTGGTACGGCATGTTTCGGATCAGATCGCGGTGTTGTTGCAGGGCCGCATCATGGAACTCGGGCCCGCCGAAGCGGTGTGTACCGCTCCGGCACACCCCTACACCCAAGCGTTGATCGCCGCCGCCCCAATCCCCGACCCCGTCGCGCAACGTCGTCGGCGCGAGGTGTTAGCGGAGTTGGTGCGTCCGGCTGACGCTACGACGGAGACCGCTACGGTAACCAAGAGCGGCATACCCGGTTCGGGGTGCCCATTCGCGCCACGTTGCCCGCGCCGTAGCGACGTCTGTTTCACATCCCGGCCACGGTTGACGACTGTTGAAAGCGGTGTCAAGGTCGCCTGTCATTTGGCCACCGCTGCGGAGGTGGGGTTGTGATTACCGGGGTAGAAGGCGTCATCTTCGATTTGGACGGAGTGTTGGTTAACACCGCCGCGTATCACTTCGAGTGTTGGCGGCAGTTGGCGGCGGAGTTCGGGAAGACCTTCACCCCAGACCAGGGCGAGGGGGTGAAAGGGGTCAGCCGCGAAGATGCGCTGGTGTACGTGCTGAACGTGTGCGGCATCGAGGTGCCCCCGGAACGCCACCTGGAGTTGGCGACCCACAAAGACACCCTGTTCAAGGCGATGATCGCCACGTTGACGCCGCGCGGGCTGCTGCCTGGCGCGTTGGAGGCGCTGCGTTGGTTGGCTGAACGGCGGGTGCCCATCGCGTTGGCGTCGTCGTCTGAGAACGCGCGGCAGATTCTCCGGTACACCGGAATCACCGATTATTTCGACGCCATCGTGGACGGCCACATGATTACTCGCACCAAACCAGATCCGCAGATTTTCCTGTTGGCGGTCGAGTTGCTGAAGCTGGAACCGGCGCGGTGCGTCGTCGTGGAGGACGCGGTCGCGGGGGTGGCGGGAGCGTTGGCGGCGGGCTGCCGCGTGATCGGCATCGGCGAGCCCGACGTGTTGTCTCACGCCGATATGGTGGTGCCCGCCGTCGGCTCGATCCCGCTGGCTGAGATGTTCACCTCCGCGACGGTTTTGAGTGATCCTGAGCGAAAGGAGTGACGATGACGACGCCGATCAGCTTGGCCCCAGCCGCGCAGCGGCATTTGGCGGCGATGAGTGAGGAAGAACTCGTCGGCCAACTGTTGTGTATCTATCATCTGACGCCTACCCCGCCGGAGACGATGGCCGCCTTGGATGCGGTAGGCGTCCGTCCTGGCGGCGTATTGGTGATGAATCGTCCCGCTGCCGAGTTACGGCAACACATCGCGCGGTATCAGGATTGGAACCCCACCCCGATGCTGGTGGCGGCAAATCTGGAATCTGGTACCAGGGGCACGGTGAGCGATGGGACGGTGTTCGCCAACCCGATGCAGATCGGCGCGACTGCCGACCCAATCCATGCCACGCGGCTGGGGGAGTTCTGTGCCCGGCATGGTAAGGAAGTCGGGGTGAACTGGGGATTTGCGCCGGTGGTGGATCTTACCTACAACCACCGCAACCCGATTACGAACACCCGGGCGTTCGGTAGCGACCCCGAACTGGTGGCTGCGATGGGGGCCGCGTATGTGCGGGCACTGCAAGCGGGCGGTGTGGCGGCCAGCGTAAAGCACTTCCCCGGTGACGGAGTGGACGAGCGCGATCAGCACTTGGTTACGTCGGTCAACTCGTTTTCCTTTGAGCACTGGGACGAGACGTACGGCCAGGTGTACCGCGCGATGGTCGCCGCCGACGCCTGGACGGCCATGGTCGGCCACATCGCGCTGCCGGATTGGGCCCGGCGGCATGGGGTGAGCGGTAAAGAACTGTATCTGCCTGGGCCACTCAGTCAACTCATCATCACGGAACTGCTGCGAGGGCATTTGGGCTATCGGGGCATGGTCGTCAGCGACAACGCCATGATGGCTGGATTTACCAGGGTGATGCCGCGGGAGCAGGCGGTGGTGCAGGCGATCAACGCCGGTTGTGACATGATCCTCAGTTCGCTCAATACGGTGGAGGATTACCAGACGTTGCTGGCGGCGGTGCGCTCCGGCGCACTGTCGGCTGAGCGACTGCTGGACGCGGTGCGGCACACCATGGCGGTGAAGCAGGCGGTGGGATTGTTCGGTGGCGTCGCCGGTACCGATGCCGAAGCCGGTGCCGTTGGCGCGGAGACGGTGCCCAATCTTGCCGAGAACCAATCGGACGCGGCCCGCGATGGCGTGGAGCAGCTATGGCTGCGCGAGGTGGCGGAGCGATCGATCACCCTGGCGAAGCAGCGCGACGATGTGCTGCCGCTCACGCCGGAACGCTACCCGAAGGTGCTGGTGTATGTAATCGATGAGACCACTTCGTTTTACGACGCCACTTTCGGTTTCGGCGAGCATTTCGTAGCACGGTTGGAGGAGTTGGGGTTCCAGGTGGTTCGCCGCGATGTGCCCGCCCCAGATCACACTTTGGTGGGCGAACGCGCCATCCAAGCCGAGGTGAACCTCGTCATTTATTTCTCCTGCCTGCGCTTCGATTCGGTATCGAACACTTCGCGGGTGCGTTGGTCGCACCCGCAAGGCCCCGAGGCGTTACGCACCGCGACCGTCCCCGTACTCGGTGTGAGCGTCGCCGACCCGTATCTGCTACAGGACATGCCGTCGCTCGGCACTTTGGTGAACGGCTACTGCCCCACCATCCGCACCGTGGACGCGGTGGTGGAGCGCATCACCGGTAGGGCCGAGTTCACCGGGGTGAGTCCGGTGGATCAGTTTTGCGGCTACGAAGACGCGCGAGTGTAGTTGGAGCCGCTACGGGGTGATTTTGCGGCAGCCGGGCACGCCACTACGGTCGCCGGTCGGCGGGGCGGACGTCAACCACGCGCCTACGGCTGACGCTCGTCTTTTGTGGCTAGTTCTCGTGGTCGCGGTGCGCGGCGTGTGGTTTCAGGTGACGGAGCGCCAGGCTCACCCACGCACCGCGTCCAGGTAACGCTCCGCGTCCAGGGCGGCGCGGCATCCGGTTCCAGCGGCACTGATGGCCTGACGATACGTCGGGTCGGTAAGGTCACCGGCGGCGAACACGCCAGGCAGATTGGTGGCGGTGCCGGGGGCGGCGACCTTGACATATCCGCCGTCGTTGAGTTCCACCTGAGTGGCCACCAACTCCGAGTGGGGGGTGTGGCCGATGGCCTCGAACAGCCCGGACACGGGTAGCTCGCTGGTGACGCCGGTCACCGTGTCGCGCAGTGTCAACCCGGCCAGCTTGCCGTCGCCGGTCATGTCAATGACCTCGGCGTTCATCACCGGTACGATTTTCGGATTAGAGCGCAACCGCTCAACCATGATGTTGGACGCGCGGAACTCGTCCCGACGGTGAATAAGCGTCACCTTGTCGGCGAAACGGGTGAGGAACGTCGCCTCTTCAATGGCGGTGTCGCCGCCACCCACCACCGCGATCTCTTTGCCACGGAAGAAGAAGCCGTCGCAGGTGGCGCACCAGGAGATACCCTTGCCGGCGTACGTCTCCTCCGCCGGGAGCCCCAGCTTTCGATACGCCGACCCCATCGCCAGGATCACCGACCAGGCCTCGTATTCGGCACCTTCGGCACCCCACACCCGTTTCACCTCGCCGGTCAACTCAACGCGCGTCACGTCGTCTTGAATGAACTCGGTGCCGAAGCTCTCGGCCTGCTCACGCATCTTCGCCATCAGGTCAGGGCCACCGATGCCACCGGGGAAACCGGGGAAGTTCTCAATGTCGGTGGTGAACATCAGCATTCCACCGGCGTTCAGCGCGCCCTCAAATAGCAGTGGCCGCATCCCCGCGCGAGCCAGGTAGATCGCCGCCGTGTAACCGGCGGGGCCGGAGCCGATGATGATGACGTTGCGGATTTCCATGAGTGCCTCCTTGGGGTGAGGTCTAGTCTACTGGGGTGTTCCCAGGTGGAACGGGTGCCGCGATGCTCGGCCTGACTTTCGCCACCTGTGGCTTTTAGGCGCGATTTGGGCCGTATCCACGGCGAAAATTACGCCTTGAATGAGGTTCGAGACGGGCAGACGCGGCAAGTTCCGGCTGGCCCCGGCAAGGAAGCGAGGTTCATACGGTGAGTTCGTCGGGTTCCAGATGGTCGAAACGATTCACCCAATGCACGTCGGCCACCTCGTCGGCGAAATGCCCGGGAAGCACCAGCGAGATGGTGGCGGTGTTATACATGCGGAACCAGGATTGCAACATGCCGTCCGGGAGCGGCGGATGCAGCACCAGGGCTCGCAGGATGAGTTGGTGGAACCAACCGTGTCCAACGAGCCCGATACAGTTGTCGGTGCCGTGATACGTGGCGAGCAGCCATTCGGTGAACCGTTCGGCGCGTTCCCAGGCGACAGCCGGGGTCTCGAACGGGCCGGTGTACCAGCCTTGTTCGGTGGCGCCGTCCGGCACCACCAGGTGCGGGTTTAGCTGGCGCAGCGCACTGGCGGGTTGCCCTGCCGCCGGTGCCGTCGCGTTCAGTGGCCCGTCGCCCGCTACGGCTACCTCATGTAGATCGAGCCGTCCGATAGCGGCCAAGTCGAGGGCCGCCGCGATGGGGGCCGCCGTGGCGACGGCGCGCTTCATCAACGAGGTGTAGAGCACGTCTGGGCGGGGCAGGTCGCTCACCGCGAAGAACGCCGCCAGTTTTTCGGCCTGCCGCTGCCCCAATGGGGTCAGTCCGGGGTCGGCCACCAACTGCGACAAGTCGCCACCCGAATCCCGGTAGATGCCGTTATTTTCAGATTCACCATGTCGGATCAGCAGCAGACGCACATTCTAAGTCTACCGGGATGCCCATCGGGTTCGGGAGTTGGGTGGCGTCGTCTCACTCCAAGGCGTAGACGGTGGCTTCGATGATGGAGAACTCGAACTGCCAGTTGCCCACGTCTGACAACTGGGTGGCGTAGATCAATACGTACTTGGTGGCGACCGGTTCGGTGAGCACGAGACGGGCGCTGGTGCTGACGAGTTGCGCGCCACCAACCTCATGCCATGATTGCACCGAATCCAGCGGGGCGGCTCCGTCCGCGCCGAGTTTGTCGGTGTTTGGAACCATGATCTGTACCACCGAGCCGGGATATGGCACCTGCAGCCCGACGGCGCTGACGAACTGTTCGGCATCGAGGGTGAGCAACAGTCCGAATCCGGGCTTCATGGGCGGCACCGCAGAGTCGTAATAGTTGCACTCCCACGATGTGGTGGGGTTGCCGTCGATGGCGTTCCCCGCCGTTTCGTCGCATTCATCACCGGAACCACCGTCGGCCTCTGGGTCGAAACTGACGGCGGCGGCGATGACGGCCTTCACCTCGGTACCGCCCGTCGGAGGCCCGGATGGTTCGCCGTCACCGAACAGGCTCTTTATCGCCAGGAAAACCGCGATTATCAAGATGACACCCAACCCCAGTTGCCAAGGCGGTATCTTTCCGGTTTTAGTCATCATGGATTGCAGCGGTTGTCGCAGTATGTTCGACATGCTGCCCGATTGCGCGTTCACGCCGTACAACACCGGCTCGGGGCTACTTGTGGCACCAGCGTCTGCTACAGAATCTTCGGTTGAGTCTCCGGTTGGGGTCGCGTCCTCCGGGTCGTGACCCGAAACCGGGGCTGGTGTTTGGGGGTCCGGATCCATTGGAAGCGAATTTTCGTAATCGTCAAGAATCTGATTCGGGTCGGTGTGCGGCGGCGGTGCGGTTGTCGTAGCGGTATCCTCTGGCTCCAAAGCCACCGCCAGTGCCCGTACCCGGTATGCGAGGTCTTCGGTGGCGTTCGCCGGGCCAAGCACCTGTGCCAGCGCATGTACCACGTCATGTATGGAACTTAACTGGGGATTATCCGGACGCGGAGCGAGAATCTGGGTGCAGATCACATCCAATACCTGCGGTATGCCGGGGCGCAGTTCGGATGGTGGAGTGATGCCGTGTACGTCGCGGTAGATCACTGGAAGGCCGTAGTCGGGGTCGGTTTCGTTTACAGCGGGCCAATGGCCGGTGAGCGAGGCGTACAGGATTTGCCCCAATGCGCTCACGTCGGCGGCCTCGCGTTCCTGCCAGGTCCATTCCGCTTCTTGCTCGCGGGGGTCGAGCGTCGCGTCCAATAGAAATCCGCTGATTTTGACGTTGCCAGAGGTGGTGATGACCACCGAGTCAGGGTTGAGCCGTCCGTGTGAAAGCCGCTCGGCGTGCAGCGGCAGCAATGCCTTGGCGATCTCGGAGGTGAGCCAGGTGGCGGCCAGTGACCCCACCGGCCCGGCGTCTAGTACCGCTTGCAGCGGATAGCCAGGCACGCATTCGCAAACCACGAAACTCACCGGTTCGCTCGGCCCGTACTCCAGGGCGTCCAGTACTCGCAGGAACCGGGAGTCCACGGCCAGCGATGCGGAGCGGGCGGCCCCCAGCACCTCTTCGGTACGGGGGTGGTTCGGTGGTAGCACATGTAGTAATACGATGCGCGACAACTGTTCGTCCCAGCCGCGCCACAGACTGATTTCGTCCCTGACCGACAGTTGTTTATCCAGCCGGTAGCGGGCACCGAGCACCTGTCCGAAGGTCACTTCGCCGCTTGGTAGCTGCGGCGACAACTGCGGGTCGTCGAAAGCGCCTTTCGCCATCGCACACCTCCTCGCCTGGCTGTTCCGTCGGCTGTGACTGGCACCTACGACAAGTCTGCCTGCGTATCCGGTGTTTCCGGCGCAGCGGCTCGCTCGAATCGGCTCCGTAACCGCTCGGCAAGGCTACGCCGGTCGGTCGCGGCGCGTTTGCCGTACTTCCTTACATGCCGTACCCGCAGCCCGGTAGCCACCAGGAACGCCAGGCCGGCTCCGATGATGATGAGCCATGCCAGAGCACCGGCGGAACTGGAACTCACCGTGAACTGCACCGGGGCATTGATGACGTTGCCGTATGCGTCTTGGAGGTACGCGGTGACGGCGAGGGTGCCGCTGCCGTACGCCTCCGGCTCCACCCGGACGGTTTCGGTTTCGCCGGGTGCGATCACCACGAACTCCGACGCGGGGATGTGCAGTCGCTGTTCGTTCTCGGTGCTGAAGCGTACCCGTACTCGTACCGTGACCCCCATGGTGTTGCTGAGCTGCACCGGCATGGCTGCGGTGTCCTCGCCGATGTACCACTCCGGGGTTATCTTCAGCGTCACGCTGCCGCTGGTGAGCGCGGTGTGTATCGGGGCGAGACGGGTTTCCAGCCAGCTGATCGCCGCCGTCCAGTCGCCGTCCCAGTTCGCTGACCAGGCTGCGGAGATCGTCGCGTTGCCGCTGGATTGAATCGCCTCCGGGGTGTCGCCGATGCGTGACCAGTGGGCGAAATCGGCGGCGGCGGACTCGGTGAGGCTCACCAAGGCGGCGGGTACCTGCAGCGGGGTGGCGTCGGTTGATGTCCAACTGATCATGGCGGTGGGCGGCTCCAGGCTGCTCAGCGGCGCTCGGTCGAGTAACTCCTCCATGTTCGTTTCGAGCGCTATATGCGATTGATCTGTTATTACGGTGACCAGCGGCGACCCGTTAAGCCAAGCCAGATACCGTTCGGAGAACAGCCGGGTACGACGCTCCAGCGCTGTGCCCCCGTCAGGACTGGTGCCGTCGCGCGCGGTGAGGTTGGTGGCGGCGAACAGGGCAGTGATGGTGCCGAACTCAGCGCGGACGGTGGTGGCCACGGTGTCGGCGATCACCACGGCGGGTGGGGCTTCGGTGAGGTACGCCGCGGCCACGGCATCGAATCGTCCGGTGATGCTTATCACTGCCAGTGGCAACTCGGCCAACGGATGACCTGGCCGTAGTGTGGTGGCGGCTGCGGCGACCATTCCGCTGTACGCCGTATCGGCTACTGCCGCCAACTCCGGGGTGCCGGACAACCCGCGGTAGCAGCGTTCACCAGCGGTGTTGAGCAGAGCGTTTAGTTTCGCCAACCATTCGGTAGCGCTGCCTTGGTGAGCGCCAGGAGTGAGCCCGCCGCCCGCGTCCCTGACGTTGTATCCGGCGGCCAACTCGGCCACTTCGTCGTATAGCAGCGGATCGATGACGACACTCACCCCCGGAGTTTCGGCATATGCCAGCAGGTCGCCCAGCCGAGTGTCCAACTCGGTACCGAGGTGCTCGTCGGCGAACAGTGCCTGCGCCGGTCTGTTGCCGCTCACTCCCGGAGTAATGAGCGAGGGACGGGAACTCAGCAGCACCGTGGTCACAGCCGTGGGGCGCTGCGACTCGTCGCCTTGGCCAGCAAGGTACGGCAACAGGATTCGACTGGTGGCGAGCGAAGTCCAACTCGTCCCCGTCCGTTGTTGCAGGTGTGTCTCGGCGGCGTACACCGCCCCTGGTGTCAAGCCGTCGGTCGCCGGGTTCAACGTAAGTGTGAAGGTGGCAGATTGACCCGAGCGCAGCACGCCCTGAGCCGCTGACAACGCGTCGATCACGAGGCTACGATTACGGGTGATCGCGGGGTTGGTGGCGACAATGGCGGCGAGTGTCGCCGGGGTTTCGATACGGGTGGGGTTTGTTTGCACCACCACCCGTACGTCGCTGAGAGCCTGGCTGGTGTTGTTGGTGACCGTGCCCCGCAGCACCACCGAAGCGCCGGTGGTGAACACGTCGGGGGTGACGGACGTGATCTCGATGGTCACCGTCTCCTCGGCGTTGGCCACCGGATGCGGCTGGATGATGAGCCCGCAGCCGACGAGCGCGCAGGCCAGCAGCAGTCGCACGGCTCGCCTGGCCGTCTGTCGTGTCCGCCCAGCCGCGAGCCGCGCCCTCTGAATCGCCCGCGTCAACACTGTTCCATCGTAGTCGGTAACCGGCACCGCCGGTTTAAGGCCGTGTCCTTGTGTAGCTGCGGCTTCAAGTTGTGGGCGGGGATTCCGGCTCGGGGGCCGGAATGACGGGGGATGGTGGGTCGGGATGACGGAGGGCGGGGCTGGGAATGGCGGAGGGTGAAGAGATTCCGGCTCAAGGCCGGAATGACGGGTGACGGGGCCGGAATGACGGAGGGGTGGTGGAAAGGTGTGTCCAGGTTAGCCGGAGTCTCTTTATCGTTCGTCATTCCGGCCTTCGAGCCGGAATCTGCCTGTCCTCAGTCATCCCGGCCTTCGCGCCGGGATCTGCCTGTCTCTCAGTCATTTCGGCCTTCGGGCCGGAATCTGCCTGTCCCCCGTCATTCCGGCCTCCGCGCCGGAATCTATCCGTCTCCCGTCATTCCGGCCTTCGCGCCGGAATCTGCCTGTCTTCAGTCATTCCGGCCTTCGGGCCGGAATCCCTCTGTCCTCAGTCATTCCGGCCTTCGAGCCGGAATCTATCCGTCTCCCGTCATTCCGGCCTTCGCGCCGGAATCTACCTGTCCTCAGTCATTCCGGCGCGGGGTAAGACATCGCTCACGGGCAAAGCGATGATCGAAACTGGGGTTCAGCGAAAGCGGAGCGACCAATCCATGTGCCGGGTATCCCCAACTCCCGAAGGTGATGATCGAAATTGGAGCCCAGCAATGACGGGAGTGAAACGACGATCAGGAGCGGGACGCCCACCAGGCGAGCAGTTCGTCTTTGGCGCGTTGCGGCCCCAACGGGCCGTCCGTCATCCGGCGTTCCAGCAGGAACCGGTACGCCTCACCCACCACCGGGCCAGGTTTTATGCCGAGCAGGGCCATGATTTGAGCGCCATCTAGATCGGGACGGATAGCGTCCAGTTCTTCTTGCTTCTTCAGCTCGTCGATCCTGAACTCCAGTTCATCGTACGCCCGACGCAGTCGAGTGGCCTTGGCGGCGTTACGAGTGGTGCAGTCGGCGCGCGTCAGCATATGTAGCCGTTCCAACTGGGGGCCCGCGTCATGCACGTAACGGCGTACGGCAGAATCCGTCCATTCCTGTTCACCGTAACCGTGGAAGCGTAAGTGCTGCTCCACCAACTGTGACACCGCGTCCACTATCTCATTGGGGTATTTCAGCGCTTTGAGGCGTTTGCGCACCAGTTTCGCGCCCACGATGTCGTGGTAGAGGAAGCTCACCTTACCGCCCTCGACGCGCTTGGTGGCGGGTTTGCCGATGTCGTGCAGCAGCGCCGCGAGCCGGTTGATGAGGTCAGGGGAGTGCCCGCGGCGCTTCTCCAGTTCGATGGCTTGCTGCAATACCGTCAGGGTGTGTGCGTAAATGTCCTTGTGCATCGCGTGTTCGTCACGCTCCAACTGCAAGGCGGGTAGCTCCGGTAGCACGTATGCGGCCAAGCCGGTGCTGACCAACAGGTCGAGCCCGAGCGCTGGATCGTCGCTGAGCAGCAGTTTTGTCAGCTCACCCTGTACCCGTTCCGCCGAGATGATGGTGATACGTTCTGCCATCGACCTCATGGCTGCTCGCACGTCGGAGGTCAACTCGAACAGCAGTTGGGACGCGAACCGCGCGGCGCGCATCATGCGTAACGGGTCGTCCGAGAAACTCAGCTCCGGAGTGGACGGGGTGCGGATCAGGTGATCGGCGAGATCATCCAGCCCGTCGTACGGATCAACCAACTGCGGGGTACCAGAGGGGTGCGACACATCGATCGCCATCGCGTTGATGGTGAAATCGCGTCGCAGCAGGTCGCCTTCAATGTTGTCGCCGTAGACGACGGTGGGTTTGCGCGAATCGCTGCGATAGGTGTCGGCGCGGAACGTGGTGATCTCGATGAGCCAGTCGCCGCCTTTCGGGTCCTTCTTTCGCGCCCCGATGGTGCCCCATTCCTTGCCGATATCCCATATCGCTTTGGTGTAACGCTGTAGCAGCGCTTGCGTTTCGTCCGGTTTGGCCGAAGTGGTGAAATCAAGGTCGTTTCCGAGCCGCCCCAGCAGCGCGTCTCGCACCGACCCGCCGACAAGGTACAACTGGTGCCCGGCGTCCCGGAACCGCGCCCCCAGTTCGCCAATCACCGGGGTCAGCCGCAGCAACTCGGCAAGGGCGCGCTGCTGCGTTGCGTTCAGTTCGGACACGCTCCCAGTGTAGTTGGTGGGAATACGTCGTGGCGGCGACGGGTGTCGCTCCCCGTAACCGGTAGTTTCTGGTGGTTGGCTCCGCCGCCCGGCACCAGGAGATACGAGGACGTACCCCCGAATGTGCGGAACTGCCCAATGAACGTACGAAACTGCCCTCTGGGTGTACGAAACTGCCCAATGAACGCGCGAAGCGCATTCTGGCGCGTGAGAGAACCTCTTGCGTGGGAGTTCGGGACGGTTATCGGGCGGCAAGACGCTTCCCGGCGCGTAAGGGAACCCCTACCGGGGCGTACGGGAACCCTTCCAAGCGTGTACGGGAACCCTCCCTCCCAGCGCGTACGGGAATCCCCTCCCGGAGCGTACGGCGGCAGCTCCCGGCGCGCACAAAGGTTGCCGACTGAGGCACCCCCGAATCCGGATACCTGAGGACGCCCCGAGCGGCAACCCCACCCGCGCCAAACTACCCAGACGACGAAACCCAGCCGGATTCCCCATCCGGCGGGTTTTCTGGTTCGGGCAGCTCCGCCGTTTCCACTCCGGGCACCCCGATGAGGCTGGAGGCATTGATGCCGCAGCGCTGGAACGCCAGCAGCGCCCTGGCGCGTAGTTCTCGTTCCACCCCACCCTGTTTATTGGCGGGGCATTTGAGCCGTACCTGGAACACCATCTCGTTGGAATCGAACGCGCTGAGCCCCTGCACGTCCGGCGGTTCCAGCATCTGATCGTGCCAAGCGGGGTCGCGTTCCAACTCGTCGGCTACGGATTCGAGCACCCGGATCACCTGGAACGGGTCTTCGGTGGCGGCCACCGGCAATTTCACGTACGTGGTAGACCAGCCCTGTGATTGGTTCCCGAGCGTCGAGATTTCGCCGTTTCGCACGTACCAGATGGCACCGGAGGTGTCCTGAATGCGGGTGACGCGGGTGCCGATGTTCTGCACCGTGCCCTTCAGATCGCCGACGATAACAAAATCGCCGACCCCGAACTGGTCTTCGAGAATGAGGAACACCCCGCCGAGCAGATCTTTGATAAGCGACTGGGCACCCAGGCCGATAGCGATGCCGCCGATACCGGCAGAAGCCAGTAGTGGAGCGGTGCTGACCCCTAGTTCATGCAGCGCCATCACCACTGCGATGATGACGATTGCCCAGTTGACCAGCAGTTTTAACGCATGGCCCAGGGTGCGCATCCGATGAGTGGTACGCGAGGTGTCGCTGGCGGTCGCCCCCCGCATGGTGTGTCCTTCGGCGCGTTGCTGCACCCGTCGCACCGAAGTTTTCACAGTACGGTCAATGAGCCGACCCGCGATAAAACCGGTGATGATCGCCCCCACCAAGATGATGGCTACGTACAGGGCGACGTTCTCCCAGGGACGTCCATTGATACACCAGGTATCCGTGCAGTTCATGTGTCGATGATAAGGCTTATCGCCCGGACGGTGTGCTGGATACCGTCAGTGCTGCGGCTACGTAGTGGATGCGGATACCAACGAGATGAGGTCGCCGTAGCCTTGCGCAGCCATGTCGGACAACGGGACGAACCGTAAAGCCGCCGAGTCGATGCAGTAGCGCAAACCGCCCCGATCAGCGGGGCCGTCGGTGAACACGTGCCCTAGATGCGAGTCAGAATCCCGCGAGCGCACTTCGGTGCGAATACGATCCAACGTGTGATCGGCGCGCTCCTCAATATCGCCGTCATCGATGGGTCGGACGAACGACGGCCAACCACAACCGGAGTCGAACTTATCCTGGCTGGTGAACAGGGGTTTGCCACTGACCACATCCACGTAAATGCCGGGCTCATGGTTATCCCAATACTCGTTGCGGAATGGTGTTTCGGTGCCGTCGCGCTGCGTGATCTCGAACTGCAACGGGGTTAGCGAACGTATCTGTTTGATGAGCTTGGCCTTCAATGCCACGTTGGCGTATGCGGCAGCGGGGATGTGGCAGTAGCCAGCGGGATTCTTCTCCAGGTAGCGCTGGTGATATTCCTCCGCCGGGTAGAAGGCGCTGAGCGGCAGCGCCTCGGTGACCACGGGCTGTTGATAACGACGTTGTAGTTCGCGAATGGCGTCGGTGACCACGGTTTCGTCCGCTGGGTTCTCCCAGTAGACGCCGGTACGGTACTGCGTACCGATGTCTGGCCCCTGCCTGTCTCGGCTCACCGGGTCGATGACGGCAAAGAAGATGAACAGCAGATCGTCCAAAGCGAGCACCGTTTCGTCATACGTCACTCGTACGGTCTCGGCGTGGCCGGTCTCCCCGGTCTTTACTTGCGGGTACGACGGCTCGACGGCGGTGCCGTTGGCGTAACCCACTTGGGTGTCGCTCACTCCAGGCACCATGGCGAGGTACTTTTCGGTACCCCAGAAACAACCACCGGCAAGGTAGATGACCCTCATGACTCACCAGCCTAGCCGCTCAGGGTGAGCGGTCGAGCCATACGGACGGCGGCTCGCCCTGGGCGCGGCAACTCGCACTTTGGGACGGCGGTTCCCGTCTACCCACCTGTCGGTTTGGTGGCCGCAAGACGCGCAGAAAGACGGGGGACGAAGCGACGGCCTGTGTCCTTCGGTTCTATCGGTTTGGCGCTCGCCCATCCGTTAATCTGGCGCTCGCTAACCCGTATTCGTCGAGGGTGAGACGCGGAGTCGGCGTTTTTCAACGAGCACACCGGCGCTGGCGCTCACCAGCCCGTATTCGTCTAGGGCGAGACGGCGCAACCGGACACGCCAGTTTGACACCCGTCTTTTGGTGCCTGCCCGCCCGGGCCCCGGCTCACTTGCCGACTAACCAGCCTCGTCCGTTTACGACTGTTCGTCGCTTGTTTCGCGTCGGCTACGCTGTAGCAGCATCGCGCCCGCCACTAGCGGCAGCATCGCCAACAGAGCGAGCCAACCTCTAGAGTCCTGGCGACCCCCGGTTTCCACCCACGGTCCTTCCGGATGAGTGTTGGTGAACGTTACGCTGTGGGCGGCGCTTCCAGTGGCGATGAGGGCGCTCGTGCCATCTTCGGAGGCACCGGAATCAATCGTGTAACTGGTGGTGTATCCGGTGGCGTTCAGTTCGCTCACCCGGTAGCTGCCGTGGCAGGTGGCGAGGTGATTCACCGTGGCCGTCGCCCCGCTCATCAACTGGAACTGGCCATCCGAGCCGTCCCCGATGATCGAACCGGAGCCGTTGAGGAAGAAGTTTATGCCGGGTACCAGCGCGACCTGGGAGCCGTCTTCTGTGGTGATCTGGAAGGTGAAATGCTTGGCGATCTCGGTTTCGTCCGGTGCGGGGATCTCTTCTTTCGAGATGCTGAGTTGCAACGGGGCGTCATTGAGCACCAGGTCGGCTTGGCCGTACAGGCTGGCGTGAACGTTGGTAGCCAACCCCACGAACGCCTGCACCAAATCCCAATCCTGCAACCCGGAACTGGTCTGCTGGATGAAGAACATCGGGGTGTTGGCAAGTTCGATGCCGCTTGCCTTGGCCAAAGCGTGTAGCACCAGCCCATTTATGCCGATTGCCGCGTCAAGGTTGCAGCGCGACGAGACGGGGATACGCAGGTAGAACTGCTGCCCGAACCGGTCAAGGTACTGGGAGGTCTGATCGGTGCCGTAGCGGGTATCAGCCGGCAGCGGTGTACCGCCGGAGCCAGGCGCGGTCACGAAGTCGATGGCGTCGGCGTCCACGCCGCCGATCCCCAGGTAGATGCGGTCGTCAGGGTCGGTATTGATCTGCTGGGCAATCGTCGGGTTGCCGGAGTTGTCCACCACACTGAGTGGGCCGTAGTAAAAGTAACCGCCATCGGGCGGCAAGATAGCGGCTGTCGAATTGTCGATCTCCAGAGCCATCCGGGTGTAGTCCAGATAAGAAACCTGTCCCGCTTTCACTCCGGTGGCGTAGGCGTTGGCGTCGTCGATCATATGCCGCATGAGCCGGATCATGTCTACGTATTCGTCACGGTTGCCGGTGATCGAGGTGCCCACGATCGCCACCTGGCTCGGGTTGGTGAACTCCCACACCGCCACCTTTGTCGCCATCACCGCCTGCACATGGTTAAGCGAGAGGCCGTAGCGCGCCGCCAGCCTGGTTACGGACGCATCGGTGCCGTCGTAGCCGTTGATGGCCAACCAGATCAGTTGGTCGTAGTTCAACTGCACATTGGCGCTCATCTGCTGCGGATTGGCGGCCACGTAATTATTGACCACATCCACATACGGCTGCCCTTGGGGGTGTGTCGCCTCCGAGTGGTAATGCACCTGAGCGTCAATGCAGTACTTCTGATTTACGATCTGGGTGGTGCCTTCCCATAAACCGCCCAACTGGATGTCGCCGTATCCGGCCCAGTCCGGCGAATAGTCGTACAGCACGCTGTAGAACATCTGGATGTCGTCGTCGTAATGCGTTCTGGTGGAATACGTTGGCTCCGCCGGTGCCGCCTTAGCCGCCGTGTTTTGCCAGCTGACGGCGAATAGGCCCGCCACCATCGCGATTGTGAGTACGACAGCACCACGGGCGCGGGTACGATTTCGATTGAGCATGGCACACTCCTTGACGGGCGAGTCGCCACGATGTACCCAGGCGACCGCAGACAAGGGCAGTTTATCCCAAAACTGTCCTTGCGGCGCAATAGTATCTATGCTTCGTATTTAACGTTGCGGATTTACACAAACGGGCAATCAACTTGACGCTGACCAGCCAAGACACCGTCTGTTAACGCTTCCGACGGGGCCGCGGAGCGCGCTATCTTCGGGGGTCGGGTCATTTAGTCAAGATGTCGCCGACAACCGCTCCGACACCGTGGGGCCTGCCACCCTCACTCGCCATACCCCCAAAAGCCTGCTTCGGTCGTCGCCTTGATGACGCCAAACTCTGTGACGACGTGAACGACAGGAGTCCGCTTCGGTCATTGCCCTTGATACCGCGACGTTGGCGTTTCAGACTCAACTATGAAGCCCTTGATAGCGCGCTGTTGGCACCGAGCGCCGGGCCCGTCGTATCCTCAAAACTCCACTTCGGCTGCGGTCAGCACCTGGATGTGCCTACCGGGGTAACCGCCATCGGCTGCCTTGCCGGCGTACGTGAAATAGTCGCTCACCGAGTCGCTCAATTGCGCCCCGCTCACCGACCCCGCTGGCAGATCGAGCCCACTGGTGGTGTGGGCATCGGATACTAACACCACGTCGTAACCCTCCACCAGCGCCCGGGTGGTGGTCGTCCAGACGCAGTTATTCGATTTGGCCCCGACGATGACCAATTCTTTACGTGTTTCGCTCCCCGCTGGTGCGACGTCGGCGAACGCGGTCTCCAACACCTGCTTCAAGTCGGTGGCGGCGAACCCGTCCCGGTAGCGCTTGTAAACGCGCGGTTCGTCGGGCAACGGCGCAACCTCGGCTGCCACCTGCCACATACGGCTGCCATGGCTGAGATTGTCGGCCTCATGCTGCACGTACACCACCGGCACGGCGGCGGCTCTGGCTTTGGCGAGCAGCGCCGCGGTGGCGCGTAGGGCCTCGTCCGCCCGGTCGCAAGAGCGCAGCACGCCCACCTGCATATCGATTACCAGCAGTACGGATGCCATGAAACCAGTATGTCACCCCACCTTAGCTGTACGTTTGTATGTGGTCTACCACACAGAAACGTACAGCTAAGGTCAAGAGGTTATACGCAGGCCGCGGCAATGGCCGCCTTTTCGGCGGTCAACTCCGGCGGCAACTTCTCGCCGATGGTGGCGAACCACTCGTCGATCAGCGGCAGTTCGGCGCCCCAGGCGTCCTTGTCGAAACTCAGCAGCGCGGCCATGGTTTCCGGGGCTACGTCCAACCCGGAGACATCCAGGTCGCCAGGCAGCGGCATCATGCCAACCGGGGTCTCAATGGCCCCCACTTTGCCCTCCAACCGCTCGGTGATCCATTTCAGCACCCGTAGGTTTTCGCCGAAGCCGGGCCACATGAAACGGCCCTCGGCATCTTTGCGGAACCAGTTGACGTAGAAGACCTTCGGTAGCTTTTCGGGCTCGGTGGCCTTGCCGATCTCCAACCAGTGCTGGAAGTAGTCGGCGACGTGGTAGCCGATGAACGGCAGCATCGCCATCGGGTCGCGCCGCACCACGCCCACGGCACCGGTCGCGGCGGCGGTGGTTTCGGACGAGCAGGTCGCGCCCATGAACACCCCGTGCTGCCAGTCGCGGGACTGGTTCACCAGCGGTACGGTGGTGGCCCGCCGCCCGCCAAAGATGATGGCGTCAATCGGAACCCCGTTCGGCAACACATGCTCCGGAGCCAGAATCGGGCACTGCGAAATGGGTGTGGTGAAACGGCTGTTCGGATGCGCCGCCGGGCTGGTGGCGGTGGCGGCAGTCCAGACGTCCCCGTGCCAGTCCAGCAACCGCGCGGGCGGTTCGCCCATGCCCTCCCACCACACGTCACCGTCTTCGGTCAGCGCGACATTGGTGAAGATGGAGTTTCCGGCATCGGCGGTACGCATCGCATTCGGATTGGTCTGATACGACGTGCCCGGCGCGACTCCGAAGAAACCATTCTCCGGGTTTACCGCGTACAGCCGCCCGTCCGGCCCGAAACGCAACCAGGCGATGTCGTCGCCCAACGTTTCGGCTTTCCAACCCGGCAGCACTGGCTCCAGCATGGCGAGGTTCGTCTTGCCGCACGCCGACGGGAACGCCGCGCACACGTTGAACACCTTGCCTTCGGGGTTGGTGAGTTTCAAGATCAGCATGTGTTCGGCCATCCAGCCTTCGTCGCGCGCGATGACGGATGCGATACGCAGCGCATAGCATTTCTTACCGAGCAGCGAGTTGCCGCCGTAGCCAGAGCCGTACGACCAGATTTCGCGGGTCTCGGGGAAGTGCGTGATGTATTTCTCGGAGTTGCACGGCCACGGCACGTCCACCTCTCCGGGCGCAAGCGGAGCGCCCACCGAGTGCAGCGCGGGCACGAACCCGGCACCCCGCCGGATCATCTCGTCGGCGGCCTCTTTGCCCATCCGGGTCATAATCTTCATCGAGATCACCACGTACGGCGAATCGCTGATCTCCACCCCGAACTTCGGATCGTCGGCGTCCAGTGGCCCCATGCAGAACGGCATCACGTACATGGTTCGCCCACGCATCGCGCCGTCGTACAACTTGGTGAGGGTAGCCTTCATCTCGGCAGGCGCAACCCAGTTGTTAGTGGGCCCGGCGTCCTCTTTACGCTCAGAGCAGATGAAGGTACGGGCCTCCACGCGCGCCACGTCGTCTGGGTTGGTGCGGCAGTAAACGGAGTTTAGCTTCTTCGCCGGGTTGAGCCGCGTCAGGGTGCCGCCGCCGACCATCAGGTCAATGAGGCGATTCCACTCCGCGTCGGAGCCGTCGCAGTATTCGATGGCGTCGGGTTTGGTCAGCGCTGCTACCTCCTCGACCCACTTGACGATGCCTTCATGCGCTGGCACCTCGCCCCGTACCGGGACGTTACAACCGCAGCTACCCACTTCTCAGCCCTCCTGGCTCATGTTGTGATGTTGTTCGCCGTATGGCCTGTCGGGGGATTCATTTCACCGTTTCTTCCCCAACACTCCAGCCTAGCGTCATGGGGATTGCCGCGTGCCGGAATGCGAAGATCGGTCAGC
>JAIRRM010000142.1 GCA_031255975.1 Propionibacteriaceae bacterium
AGAAGATCGCATGGTGAAGCACGCCTTCGCCCAAGCCAGCGCCGACACCGCTCCGGTCGGGCTGCCGGTGGTACCGGAGCAGTACCGGGCGCGGTTCGCTGTACTCACCAGGGGCGCGCAACGTCCCGACGCCACGGAATCAGAACGTAACCCTCGTGCGAAGTCGGCCCGGCTGCGCGCCGTACAACGGATCAAGGAGGCATGAGTTGAGCGCACTGCTAGCTCCTGTGGTACCTGAGGTCACCGGCCCGGGGCCGGTCAGCTTGCGCCCGGTAGAGGCGGCAAACAGCGATGTCCGCCGGTTGCCGTTATTGGTACTCATATCACTGCTGCTCGTGGCGGGGATGGGTGGTCTGCTGGCGCTGAGCATCTACATTCAGGATCTTTCCCTTGAGTATCGCGCACTACAAGCCACCGCCCAGACACTGGGCAATCAGGAGGCGGAACTCCGAGTGGCCGTCAACGCCGAACGTTCCACCGCCAACCTGGCGCAGCGGGCCAGCCTACTCGGCATGGTGCCGTATCCGTACCCGGCGGTAATCAACCTGGGCGACGGAACCATCAGTGGCGATCTCAGGCCCGCCAGTGGGAATGAACTTGGCAATCAGGTCTGGAACGGACAGGTGCCGGCACCTGAACTCCCGGTGCCAGAAGTGATTCCGTCTCCAAGACCTAGCGTCACTCCGCCGCCGACAGCTACGCCAACTACGACGCCAACCCCGGATACCCCCGAAGGTGGTGCCGAGAACGCCGATACCACCGCCGATACCGGCACCATCACAGATACCGACACCATCACAGATACCGACACCGAGGCGGGTGACCAGTGAACCAGCAACCTATCGCCGCTTCGCGTGCGCTCATCATGGGGCGACGCACCTGGATATTCAGCATTGTGATGGCGATCATGGCCTCCATCGCCATGGGTCGGGCGCTGCTGGTACAGGGCATCGATGCCGCTGGGGCCGCCGCCCAAGCGGCCGACGACATGACGATGTCCACCCCTATCAAAGCTGCGCGCGGCACCATCACCGACCGTAACGGGTCGGTGCTCGCCGAGGATTACGCCGTGGTGCGGTTGATAGCCGACCCTTGGAATATCCAAACCAACGGCATCGTGGACCGCGAACTCACCGCAGACGAGAAAGCCGAGGCCGCCATGGCACCGGCGGCCATCGCGCAAATCTTGGTGGAACATCTCGGGGGCGACATCGGTGACTACATGTATCACCTCACCCGTACCACTTTTGACGACGGCGAACCCAATCAGTACGAACGGGTGGCCAGCAACGTGCCGATGTACACATATCAGCGGATCAAAGCTGACATGCGCGCGGGTTGCGGTGACGCCGTGGTGGGCGGCTGCTACTACGGGATAAACATGGAGGCGACACCGAAACGCTCATACCCGAACGGCATGATCGCCGCGAATGTGGTGGGGTTCACACTGGCGGACGAGCTGGGTAACCGTAGTGGAGCCGCCGGTGTGGAGCAGTTCTTCGATGACCTACTCGCGGGCCGGGACGGCACCGAGACCTACCTGTCAGGTGGCTACGGGGTCATTCCGTTTGCCGACGCCACGCTGGTTCCCGCGATAGACGGGGCGGACGTACAACTCACTTTGGATTCCGAACTACAGTACGCCGTGCAGCAGGAGCTACAGGCGGCGGTGACGAAAGCCGGGGCCGGGCAAGGGTGGGCTGTCGTGATGAACGTGAATACGGCTGAAATCTTGGCCATCGCCAACTACCCGACATATGACCCCAACATTTTCGGTGAGACGGCGCAGTCAGATTTAGGTAACCGCGCCGTGGACTCACCGTATGAACCAGGATCGGTGGCCAAAGTGCTTACCATGGCGGCACTGCTCGATCAGGGATTGATCGACAACGACACCAGGGTGGTGGTGCCGTCATCCATCGATTCCGGGGACGATGTCGTCTCGGACGCCTGGCGGCACGGCACGCTGTATATGACCGCTCGCGGCGTTTTGGCCGAGTCCTCGAACGTGGGCACCATCAAGCTCGCCCGGTTAGTCGACAAGGCGGTGTTGCACGACTATTGGATGCGGCTGGGTCTGGGTAGTCCCACTGGTATCGAACTTCCAGAGGGGTTGGATACCACCCTTGGAGTGATACCTGGAGCCGATATGGCCGACTACACCCGTGATCGGGCCGTTTTCGGACAGGCCATGACCGTGACCAGCGTCCAGATGGCGGCGGCTTTGGCCGCAGTGGTGAACGGAGGCGTTTATCACGCCCCGCGCATTGTCGCGTCGGTGACGGATGCGGGCGGCAATGTTGTTTACACCCCGGAAACAGAGGCGCGGAGAGTTATCAGCGCCGAAGCGTCTGCGGCGGTGCGGGACATGATGGAGGCGCAGGCGCGGGCGATGTACTCAGAAAACGACCAAGTGCCTGGGTACCGGACATTGGGTAAATCCGGTACGGCGCAGCGTGTGAATCCGGAAACCGGCCTGTACGACGACGACAGCTACACGTCGTCGTATGTGGCGATCGGCCCGGCAGAAGACCCGACGATCTTGGTGTACGTTGTGCTGGATGACACCGGGTACGGCGGCAACACCATGGCTCGTCCGCCGGCTATCAATGTATTGCGTTACGCGTTGCCGCGCTATGGGTTCGCGCCCGCTGGCTATGTGGCCCCTTATGTGGGGGATCTGTACTACCGACCTTAGAATCGTCTGTGCGGCATAGGCTGCTTCGCCCGTTGAGCGCAGATCGTCAGGAGAATCCACCACATGATCCCGATTACAGCGACAGATGCCGCTGGACTGCTTGCCGCCCGGCTGATCGGTGAAGCTACGACGTTGCTCGGCCCAGACGTGACGATTGATTCCCGTACGGTGGTACCAGGCGCATTGTTCGCGGCCATCGTCGGCGAACACAACGACGGGCACGCCTATGCGCCGCAGGCGGCGGCCTCGGGGGCGGCGGCGGTATTGGTGCAGCACGAGGTGGCCGTGGCCGTGCCGCAGTTGGTGGTTTCGGATGTGGTGGCCGCGCTGGCGACGCTGGCCAGGGAGACGGTGGCCACCGCGAAGGCCCAGGGGCTCAAGGTGCTGGCGCTCACCGGATCGTCCGGCAAGACATCCACCAAGGACATGCTGGCGCAGATCATGGAACTGTCCGGCTCCACGGTGTCCCCGGTCAACTCGCTCAACAACGCCACCGGGATGCCACTGACAGCGCTGCGCGTGGTGGGCGACACCAAGTTCTTGGTGTCGGAGTTGGGGGCCAACCATGTGGGCGAAATCGCCGGGTACACCCAGGTGGCTCCACCCGATGTGGCGGCGGTGCTGAACGTGGGGTTGGCGCATCTGGGCGAGTTCGGTTCCCGCGAGCACATCGCCCAGGCAAAAGGCGAGATAGTCGCGCCGTTGCGCCCGGATGACTGGGCTATCCTCAACGCCGCCGATCCGTTGGTGACGGCGATGGCGGAGCGTACCCGGGCTCGTATCGGGTGGTTCGGTGACGTGAACTGCGAAGAGCCCCGTTCCGAACTGTGGGTGGGGGTGCGAAAGCAGACCGCTGACGCCTTCGAGCGTCCCAGTTTTCTGCTGTACGGTCGAACACCCACTTGCCACTTCGAATTTCCGGTGACGCTACGATTCGCCGGGGCACACATGGCCAGCAATGCCGCCGCTGCCGCCGCGATGGCGCTTGCCGCCAAAGTGCCGCCGGAAACGGTCGCCACCGGGTTGAACGCGGCCCGGCCTCGCTCCCGTTGGCGTATGGAATTACACCGGCTAAACACCGGCACTCTCATCATCAACGACGCCTACAACGCCAATCCGATCTCGGTACAGGCCGCGTTTAGTGTGATCGAAAAACTGCGCGCTGAGCGGCACCGCGCCGGGGAGTCGGTACGGGTGACCGCGGTGCTGGGCGACATGTTGGAGTTGGGAGCGGAATCCGCCGCGCTGCACCGTGAGGTGGGACGGCAGGCTAAAGCGGCGGGCATTGATACGGTGATCGCGGTGGGGGACTACGCCGCAGACGTGGTCGCTGGCGCTGGAACGGCAGTGGTGGCTTCTAAGGCTGACGTGCCGGGTCTGCTACCGTACGGTGCGGCTGACGTTATTCTGTTGAAGGGCAGCCATAGTGTTGGTCTGGAGGCCGTCGCGGATGGCTTGATAGCCCATTTCGGGGAGGCAGACGTATGAAGACGGTTGTCGGCGCGGGGATAGTTGCGCTGCTGATCGCGTTGATCGGCACCAGATTCTGGATCAATCTGTTGGTGAAGCGTCAGTATGGGCAGTTTGTACGCAGTGACGGCCCCCAGTCGCATTCGGTCAAGCGTGGCACCCCCACCATGGGTGGTGTGGTGATCGTCGGCGCGGTGGTGGTGGCGTACGCGGTCGCCCATGTGGCCACCAGCACCCCTCCCACCGCGAGCGGGCTGTTGTTGCTCGGTCTGATGCTGGGTGCCAGCTTTTTGGGTTTCCTGGATGACTGGTCGAAGATCAGCCAACAGCGCTCACTCGGGCTGTCGCCGCGTGCCAAACTCATTGGCCAGGCCGTGCTGGGCTTCGCGTTCGGTTACCTGGCGTTGCGGTTCCCTGACGAGCGGGGCATCACCCCGGCGTCGCAGTACGTGTCATTCTTGCGCGATATTCAGTGGGTGAAACTGCCGATCATTCTGGCGATCCTCTGGATGACGTTCCTGATTACCGCGTACTCCAACGCCGTGAATCTCACCGATGGCTTGGACGGGCTGGCCACCGGGGCTTCCGGCATCGTGTTCGCGGCATACTCGCTCATCAACATCTGGCAACGGAATCAGTGGTGCGGTGACGACATTGAGATACAGCAGTTGTGCTATGACGTGCGAAACCCGCTCGACCTGGCGGGTATCGCGGTGGCGCTGGCCGGGGCCTGTTTCGGGTTCTTGTGGTGGAACGCCCGTCCGGCCATGATCTTCATGGGCGATACCGGGTCGCTGGCGTTGGGAGCGACGATGGCCGGTATGGCGATCTTCACCCGTACCGAACTGCTGCTCACCATCATGGGGTTGCTGTTCGTGGTGGAGACCGCATCGTCTGCGATTCAAGTGGGTTATTTCAAGCTCACCCACGGTAAACGTTTCTTCAAGATGGCACCGATACATCACCACTTCGAGTTACTGGGGTGGGATGAAATCACCGTCGTCATCAGGTTCTGGATCATCTCTGGAATCGCCGCCGCCGGGGCGTTCGGGCTGTTCTACGCGGAATGGGTAGTGGGGCAGTGATCGAATGGTTGGATAACGCGGATCGCTACTGCCCATGGGCTGAAGCCAAAGTGGTGGTGGCGGGGCTTGGTGCCGCCGGGTTCGCGTCCGCTGACGCGCTGCTCGAAGTGGGGGCCCAGGTGCTCGCCGTAGATGACTCCGCCTCCGAGACGGTGGCCGACAGGGCCGCGCTGCTGGAAGTGTTGGGCGCTCAGATACGTATCGGCCCCGGTTCGTCTCAGCTTTTGGACGTCGACGCCGATTTGGTCATCGCCTCGCCTGGCTGGCACCCTGGCCAGCCGCTGCTGCGGCAGGCCGCCGCACGGGGCGTGCCGATCTGGGGTGACATCGAATTGGCGTGGCGCATGATGCATCCCGACCGGGTGGTGCCGTGGCTGGCCATCACCGGCACCGACGGCAAAACCACCACCACTCAGATGCTGGCGTCGATTCTGGCCGCAGCCGGGCTAAAGGTGGCCGCTGTCGGTAACATCGGGCGCCCTATCATCGAAGCCATCAACGATGAGATCGACTACGACGTGTTCGCCGTCGAACTCGGCGCGCCGGAACTGCATTGGGTGCATTCGTTACGGCCGCACTCCGCGGCGGTGCTCAACGTCTATCCCGATCATCTGGAGTGGTACGCGGATGTGCCCGATCCGGCGGCGGCCGCCGACCCGTACGCCGGATACACCGCCGACAAGGCGCGCATCTATCACCAGGTGACCCACTGCTGCGTCTATAACGTCGATGAGCCGCTCACCCGAAAGCTGGTGGAGGACGCCGATGTGGTGGAAGGTGCCCGGGCCATCGGTTTCACGCTCGGTATCCCGGGGCTGGGGATGCTGGGTGTAGTGGACGACCTACTGGTGGATCGCGCGTTCATTGAGCAACGGGCCACTTCGGCGCTACCGCTCGCGGCGGTGAGCGATGTGCGAGCGAACTATCAGCACAACATCTCCAACGCGCTGGCTGCGGCGGCGTTGGCCCGCAGCTTCGGGGTGAATGCTACCGCCGTGGCCCAGGGGCTGCGCGACTTCCAGATTGACCGGCATCGCATCGAGACCATAGCCGAGATCGACAATGTGGCCTACGTCGATGATTCGAAAGCGACCAACTGGCACGCAGCGCGCGGCTCATTGACATCGTTTGAGCATGTCGTATGGATCGCCGGCGGCCAGACCAAAGGGTTGTCGTTCGACGAACTGGTGAGTGAGATCGCACCCCGGCTGCGGGGGGTGGTGCTCATCGGCGTTGGCCGTGGCGACATCGCCGCCGCATTGGCCCGGCAGGCTCCCGAGGTGCCGGTGGTGGTGTTGGACGAACCGACCAGCGTCGTGATGCACGAAGCCGTGCGCGCCGCCGCCGCTATGGCCGAGCCAGGTGATACCGTGCTACTAGCCCCTGCCGCGGCGAGCCGCGACATGTGGACTGGGTACGAGGCGCGCGGAGCCTCGTACCGTGAGGCCGTCTACGAGCTTCCCCAAGGAGACGCCTGATGAGTGTTATCGGCATGGAGCGCCCTGGCGCATCTAGTGGGGCCAAACAGCGTGCCCTGCTCAGCGAATGGTGGAGTCATCCCCTGGCCAGCTATTACTTGGTGCTTGCCAGTGTGGTGATGTTGTCCGCCTTTGGATTGATCGCGGTGGCGTCCGCGTCGTCGGTGTGGTCGCATTTCGACGACGGCAACTCCTGGTCTTACACCGTACGGCATCTGGCGTTCATGGGTGGTGGCACGGTGCTTGTCTTGGTGATGTCGCGCACCAACGAGGTATTTCTTCGCCGTATCGCCTGGGTGGGGTTCTTCCTGGCGGCGCTGCTATTGATGCTGGTGTTCGTGCCTGGCATCGGTCGTGAGTACTACGGCAACCAATCCTGGGTCGATATAGGATTCACACAGTTCCAGCCGTCGGAGCCGACGAAGATCGCGTTGGTGCTGTGGAGCGCGACCATGTTCGCACAATGGCAGCGGCGGCTCGACGATCTACGTTGGCTATGGGTGTTTCTGCCCGGCAGTGGCCTGCTGGTGGCGCTGGTGGCGGCGGAGAGAGACCTCGGAACCAGTTGCGTGCTGGTGGCCATCATGCTGGCGATGTTGTGGTTTGTCGGAGCGCCGCTGCTGAAAGTGATTCTGCCGATCTGCTCCGCAGCGTTGGCTGGATTCGTGGCATTGGTGGCTATCGCGCCGGAGCGTATGAGTCGTTTTGCCGTGTTTTTCGCCGATCTGCCTGTCGTGGGGAGGCTATTCGACGGGGTTGCGGCCTCTACCTCCGATCAGCCGCTCAACTCGGTGTACGGGTTGGCTTCCGGTGGCTGGTGGGGGCTTGGCATCGGGGCGTCGCGGCAGAAGTGGGGTGGCCTGTACAACGGTGCCCAGACCGACTACATCTTCTCGGTACTCGGGGAGGAACACGGTTTGTTTGGTTCGCTGCTGGTCATCGGCGTGTTTGGGGTGCTGATAATGGCTGGGATACGTATCTCCACCCGTTCCGCCACCATGTTCTACAAGATGACCGCTATCGGTGTGACCGCGTGGTTTGGGGTGCAGGCCGTCGTGAACATCTTCGTTGCGCTGAACCTGATGCCGGTGGTTGGTTTACCGCTGCCGTTCCTGTCGTACGGCGGTTCGGCGCTGCTCGCCGAGGCGATGGCCGTCGGGGTGTTGCTGGCTTGTGCTCGGCACGAACCACAGGCCATCACGGCGTTGCGCGCCAAACGAGTCGCCGCCCCCGTGGTCACCGGGGTGGTTGCCGCGCCTCGGGCACGCTAAGGGGTGACGATGACCAGCATCGTGCTTGCGGG
>JAIRRM010000190.1 GCA_031255975.1 Propionibacteriaceae bacterium
TGACGGTGTGGTCGCGGCGTTCATCGGCACAGATACGGCAGAGGTCGCCCTCGCAGGCGCTGAAACACACTTGGCAGAAGTGGACTTCGGCCTTGAACTGGGTGAGGGCCTGGGCGAAAGCTGTTACATCTTCCTCGCTCTGATCCAGCATCCAGAACACGATGCGCTGCGCCGACTTGGGGCCGATGCCAGGTAGTCGGGCGAAATGGTCGATAAGGCTTTGGATCGCCCCGTCATACATGGCCACCGCTCACAATCCCAATTGGCCGGGATCGAAGCCGGGAATCTGCGGTAGCGCGCTGATGGCGGCGGCCTTCACCTGGGAGTCGGCATCGCGGTATGCCGCGACGATGAGGTCGCCGAGCCCCTCCAAGTCGTCGGGGTCGATGGCGGCTGGCTTGATGTCCACGCGCTCAAGTTCACCGTCGCCACGTAACACCACCGTCACTAAACCGCCACCGGACGTGCCGATGTAGCTGTTGGTCTGTAGTTGCGCCTGTGCGTCGCGCATCTGTTCCTGCAGCGACTGCGCCTGTGCCAACAGGTCATTCAAATCAAAACCCTCTGGAAACATGGGAACCTCTCGTCTACCTTTTACGGGTTGGTTTTGGGTTGGCGCTACAACCCTTCCTCTGTGATGACTTCCGCTCCGAACGCCTCGGCGAGCAACCCTACGGCATCATCCGAACCGACTTCCACATCGTCGTCGCTGGCCTCGAAATTGGCGTCGAGGTCGGGGTCGGAGGCGGCTGGGGGCGGAGTTGCCGCCACCTGGGTTTGAGGTGAGGCTGGCCGCAACTGGGGTGGGCTCGTTGGAACCACCGGATGCGACGCTGGTACTGGCGTGGGGACGGGCGTGGAGGTGGGCACGGACGCACCCTGCGGCACAGTGGCCGGGGCGGGCACTGGGGCGTGGGCCGCAGTTACGGAAGCATCTCCCGGCACCGGGGTAGCGACAAAGCCCGCACGCGCGTCTCCTGGCGGCGGAGCAGGCACAAAGCCTGGCGTGGGGGCCGCAGGCGCGACGGAGGACGAATCTCCGACAGGTGCCGCTCCAGGAACCGGCCCGGGGGCTACCGGCGCGGATCGTGGCCCACCCATACCCGTGGCGACCACCCGCACCTGACTTACCACGCCACCACTCAACTGTGGCAGCATCTGGTTCGCCACCTCGGTGGCCCGCTGCCCCTGAGACTGCACCAACGCGGGCTGCGCCTCAATGACGAGGGCATCTCCGGCGATGGTCACCGGCTGGAACTGTGAAAGCAGCGCCCGAAACACTTTCTTCTCCGCGAGTGAGCCGAGCAGTTTGCTCCACAGTTCGGTGGGATCGCCCGTCGTTGCGGCAGGTGTAGCGACGGACGGCGCGGGAGTGTTCGGTGCCGCCGTAGCCGGGCTCGCCGGGGCCGAAACCTGAACCGGCGGCGGTTCCGTCGCGGTTGGACGCTGCTGCGGCGGAGCCTGCGTGGGCGGAGGCTGCGTTTCGGGCGCGAACCGCGAAACTGGGGCTTGCGTAGTTGGGCGTTGTTGTACGGGCGGGGGCTGCGTCGCAGGGGGACGCTGTTGCGCCGGCGGAGCTTGTCCGGGTGGGGGTTGCTGCGCCGACGGTTGAGCCGCTGGACGCTGCCCGGCAACTGGAGCGGTCACAGTGGCCAGGGCGGCGGCTTCCGGACGCACCGAGCCCCCCGACGCCATCGCTTTCTCCAGACGTTCCACCCGTGCCAACATGGAACGCGGCCCGGAGTCGGCACTTGGCAGTAGCACCCGGGAACACAGTAGTTCCAGATGCAGCCGTGGGGTCGTCGTACCGCGCATCGCCGTTAGCGCGTCGGCCACCACTTCGGCGGCACGCGTCAGTTCGCCGGGCCCCAGCTTGGTTGCCTGCTCGGCATACTTCACCGCCTGATCTTCGGGCAGGTCCAGCAGCCCAGTTTTCACCGCGTCTGGCACACGCGCCATGATGATGAGGTCACGAAGCCGTTGTAACAAATCTTCGGTGAAACGTCTGGGGTCGAGCCCCACTTCGATCACCTTGTCGATGGCGGTGAACACACCCTCACCGCTGGCGTCGCCGAAGGCATCCACCAACTCGTCCAACAGCCAGTCTGGGGTATAGCCGAGCAGCGCGGCGGCATGTTGATACGTCACCCCGCCCGACCCGGCCGCACCAAGCAACTGATCTAGCACCGAGAGCGAGTCTCGTACCGAGCCAGCCCCGGCCCGTACCACCAACGGCAATACGCCCTGTTCCACCATGACACCTTCTTCGGCGCAAATCTGCTCCAGATACGCCTGCATCACCTTGGGTGGCACCAACCGGAACGGGTAGTGGTGGGTACGGGAGCGAATGGTGTCGATGACCTTCTCGGGCTCCGTGGTGGCGAAGATGAACTTGACGTGTGGCGGCGGCTCCTCCACCACCTTCAACAGCGCGTTGAACCCCTGCGTGGTGACCATGTGGGCTTCGTCGATGATGTAAATCTTGTAGCGCGAACTGACCGGCACGTAGTATACCTTGTCGCGCAGGTCACGGGCGTCATCCACCTGGCCGTGCGAGGCGGCGTCGATCTCGATCACATCGACAGAACCCGGCCCGCCGGTGGCGAGTTCCCGGCAACTGCGACATTTGCC
>JAIRRM010000027.1 GCA_031255975.1 Propionibacteriaceae bacterium
GGGGATCCTTTTGGTGGTAGGACGGATCAGTTGGTGGAAACCAACAGAACGTCGAATGGTGGAATGGCGGCACTATCCGCAGAGGCACCGCTCCGCAGTCGTACTATCTCGGTGTAAAAGTCATCGGGGCTCTGCCAATGCCGATAAACACTGGCGAAGCGCAGGTACGCCACCGGGTCGAGTTCTTCAAGCGGGCCCAACACGGCGATACCCACGTCTTCGCTGGGCACTTCGCAAACGCCGGATGCCCGGAGCGCGTCTTCGACCTGCTGGCCAAGCCGAGCCAGGTCGGCATCAGAGACCGGGCGACCTTTGCAGGCATTACGCACCCCGCGCACCAGCTTGTCGCGGCTGAAAGGCTCGACCACGCCGCATTTCTTAACCACGGAGAGCTGCATCTGCTCCACGGTGGTGAATCGCTTTTCGCAGCCTGGGCATTGGCGGCGGCGGCGGACGGCGGCACCATCATCGGAGACCCGGGAGTCGAGCACCCGCGAGTCAGTGTGACGGCAATACGGGCAAAACACGCCACACCTCCCTTGTACAAGGCTCACTCAAATGTCATTTGCTGCGCGGTATCGACCATCGCACCTAGTCGCGGCATCATTGCTTGTAACCACAACCTATGGATGAACCACATGGCTGTAACTACTACATGTAGTAGGATACACATCCGGATGGCGTTACACGAAGAAACTCGCGGCGACACGCCAAAATCAGTGACGTGAGCGCAGATCCGCCTATCGCCTACCGCGCCCAGGGCAGCAACACCTGGGGTGCCGCCGGAGCTTGCAGCAGCAACACCACCTGCCAAGCCACCACTGCGAAACCACCTATCACGGTGAGCCAGAACGCCGCCAGCAACCCTTTGCCAAGTAGCGCGGGTGCGGTAGCCGACTCTGCCCCGGTTGAAAACTCACCGATAACTTGACTCCGACCCGCCGCGCTCACGACACCGCTGCAACCCACGACGCGGCTCCGACTAACCCCGGGTCGCACCCCGGCAGGCTTCAGCGGATGCGGCAACAGCACCCGGGAGACCTCGTTTACCATCATCGGATCGGCCAACTGGCTCATGGTTACCCTCCAACTCTTAGTCGAACAGCTGTTCGATTACCCCATGCTAGCGGGATGCCGACATATAAGTCAAACACCTGTTCGATTAGCTCTTCTTTGCAGCTGCCATCAGTCAAGCACTCACCGCCGACACTTTTCGTAATCGCCGTTGACAAGGGGAGCAACATAGAATTGCTCGCGCGACACGTCGAACATATGTTTGGATTACCCTGACATTCCCGCTAACATGGCCCCATGAGTGAATCCTCCATCGCGTTCCTGCCTGACGGCTCACCTGACGCCGACGGCCTCACGCTACGCCAGCGTCGCCTGTTGGAAGCCATCATCGAAGCGGTGGAAACTCAGGGATACCCCCCCACCGTGCGCGAACTCGGGCTCGCCGCAGGCCTGTCCAGCCCCTCCAGCGTGTCACATCAACTCAAGGCGCTGGAAGCCAAGGGGTTCATTCGCCGCGACCCAAACCGTCCCCGTGCCCTTGAGGTGCATCTGCCCAATGCCACCGCCCCGCTGCCGCAAGGCATCGCCATGCTGCGCCCGTCCACCGTTGAAGTGCCCGTGTTGGGGCGCATCGCCGCCGGTGCCCCCATCCTCGCCGAGGAGCACGTGGAGGACGTGCTTACCCTCTCGCCGCAGTTGGTCGGCTCCGGCAACGTCTTCGCGCTGCAGGTGCGTGGCGATTCCATGATCGACGCCGCCATTTGCGACGGCGACTACGTGGTGGTACGGCAACAACCCACCGCCGAAAACGGTGAGATCGTCGCCGCACTGCTGGAAGACGAAGCCACCGTGAAGACATTGCAACGCACCCAGGGGCAGGTGTGGCTGATGCCGCATAACCCGGCGTACCAACCCATCGATGGCAATCAAGCCGTCATCATGGGCAAGGTGGTGGCGGTGCTACGCCGCCTCTGACCCCAGCCGACACACCAAGATGATCGATCGACGCCGATGAGAGTCAGCATCCGGGTGAAGCCCGGTAGCTCCCGTAACCGGGTGGGTGGGGCGTATCCACTACCAGACGGCGCAACACCGGCCCTCATCGTCGCCACCACGGCTCCAGCGGTGGACGGTAAGGCGAACGCCGCGGTCATCAAACTGCTCGCCAAGTCATTGGAGATACGCGCCGCAGCTATCACAGTGGTCTCTGGGCATACGGCTCGCACCAAGTTGCTGGAGGTACCAGACGACCGCAAGACGCAGTGGGCGCGGCTACTCGCATCCGGCTGACGCTTCGAGACGCTCCTCACACAACCCCGCTCCGCAGCGGCGTCAGTTTTCATTCAAGCGACGTAGCGCATCCACCGCGTCATCAAGTTCCGTGGTGGTCCAGAACGGCGGCAGCGATTCCCGTAAAAACGAACCGTAGCGTGCGGTGACGATACGGGGGTCGAGAATGGCCACCACGCCACGATCGGTTGGCCGTCGGATAAGTCGCCCGGCCCCTTGCGCCAGCAGTAGCCCGGCGTGGGTGGCGGCCACCTGCATGAAGCCGTTGCCCCCGGAGTCAGCGACCGCCTGCTGTCTAGCTTGCAGTAACGGGTCGTCGGGACGCGGAAACGGAATCTTGTCGATGATAACCAGCCGACAGGTCTCCCCCGGCACATCCACGCCCTGCCAGAGCGACAATGTGCCGAACAGCGACGTGGTGGGCTCGGCGATAAACCGCCTGGTCAACTCGGATAGCTGCGCCTCCCCCTGGCAGAGCACGCTCAGCTCCGGCAGTAGGCGACGGCAGTACGCCGTAGCGGCCTCAGCGTTGCGTTGTGACGCGAAAAGCCCCAGAGTACGACCACCCGCCGCCCACAGCAGTTCGGCGATCTCGGCCAGAGCGTCATCGCAGATGCCGTCTCGTCCCGGCGGGGTAAGGTGCCGTCCGAAATAGCAGATGCCTTGGCGCTGGTAATCAAATGGTGACCCCACGTCCAGGCCACGCCACCCGAAGTCGTCACCCACCACCCCAAACACCCGACCGGCATCGGGATCGCTCGCCGTCGGAGCGGACACGCTGAACCCCACCTGACGAGCCAGCGGCTCGAACTGCCCACCCACCTTCAAGGTGGCCGACGTGAGCACCGTCACGGTTTCGGCGAACACCTGCTGCTGCATCACCTGGGCCACATCCAGCGGAGCCACCACCAACTGACGTCCGAATTGGGGCCGCTCCGACACCCACACCACGTCGGCATCATCCAAGGCCGCCATCCGGTCCGCGACCTGCCAAATATCACCGCAGGCAGCCGCTACGGTGGTGCGGAGCAGCAGTTCCTCGTCTTCGTCTCCACCACCCCTGCCGGGTTGTACCGCCGTCTCGGCACGCTTGAACGCCGCGGCGAGCAGCAGCAGCGCTTCCAGCAACAACTGGGATGAGCGGCCCACCCGATCAGGTTCGCCGAGATCAAGCGCCCGAGTAAACAGTGCTGTCGTGGTCGCCAGATCGTCAGCCAGGTCGCCGTCGGTAATGAGCGCGACCGCCTGCCGTAACGCGCGTTCCACCTGCTGTGGGCTGAGTTCGGCACTGACGGCACCCGTCACTCGATCTACCAAGTCGTGCGCCTCATCAATGACGATAGCCCCGCGTTCCGGCAGCGTTTTAGTGCCCTGAATAGCATCAATAGCCAACAGTGTGTGATTGGTGACCACCACATCGGCCTGACGGGACACCAGCCGAGAACGTTCCACGAAGCATTCTTCGCCGAACGGGCACTTTGCGGCCCCCACGCACTCCCGCGAAGCCACCGACACCTGCGCCCAGGCTTTCGGGCTGTGGCTGGGAGCAGCGTCACGATCACCCAACGCTTCGGCCTCAGCTTGTTCTTCCGCCCATTCGCGCAACGCCAACACCTCGGCACCAAGCAGCATTTCAGCGCTACCGCCGGATGAACGTACGGTCTGGGCGACCTCGACGGCACTCAGCAGTGCGGCCTGGTCATCGTCTACCGTGCCCTGCCGTACCTTCAGCAGGCAGGCGTAGTTGGAACGTCCTTTCACCACCGCCGCCCGCTGCCGCGTGCCGATGACCCGTTCCGCAGCGGTTAGCGCCGCCGGAATGTCCTTGGTAGCCAACTGAGCCTGCAAGGCCAGGGTAGCGGTGGCGATGATGACCCGCTCCCCACTCTCGTGACTCCAGGCCAACGCCGGAGCGAGGTAACCCAACGACTTACCGGTGCCGGTACCGGCCTGCACCAGCAGATGTCCGCCACCTCGAAGCGCCTCATCCACCG
>JAIRRM010000031.1 GCA_031255975.1 Propionibacteriaceae bacterium
CTTCGCCCACCTCGGCTAGCGAAAGCATCACCTGAAGCCGTTCGCCGGCTGCGGCCAACGTGAAACCGTCTTGCAGGGTGGCGAAACACAATTTGCCGGTGTTACGGGAGAACACCACCCGGCCGCCGATGGACACCTCGTCCTGGGTTTCCTCACCGACACCTAGCTGTCCCCACCCCGCCCTGACCTCGGCCAGAGTGTGTGTCCGGGTCAAATCAGCCGGATACGCCTGCGCGCCGGCATCGAGAATCCGCTGCCGCTTCTCGCGGCGCAGTCGCATCTGCTCGGGAAGGTCGTCACCCGTCGCAACTGGCAAAACTTCGTCCGACTGAGTCTTAAGAGCAGTGTCGCTCAAGACACACCTACTTCCAGGCGGTCGAAACGACGAAACCGGCCAGAATGAAACCGAGCGCCACCAAGATGTTGGCGTCGCCGAGACTCGACATCACCGGGATGTCACGCCCGGCGATGTAGAACACCACCAGCCAGATCACCCCGATGAGGAACAGCGGCACGAACACCCACGGCACCCAGTTGCGGGCACCGGACAACCGAATCTTTTCCTCGGCGTTTTCGCCGCGGCGCTCCGCCAGGGCGCGCGCACGCCTACTAGCCAGCTTCTCAGACGCCTTCGCGCGTCCCTTAGACTCGGGCACGTCAACTCCTGTTCTATCGCAACGCACCCAACCAGAGGGCACGCCTGCCAAGAAGGCCAACACTCGAAGCCTACCCGATAGACTGAGTAGAGCAGCCACTCGGCCCCCGTCATGACCCATTAAGGCCCTGGCGTCGCATCCCCCCGCCGGCAAGCCACTTGAAGGAGTTGCGAGATGTCACGTCAAATACCCATCGCGCTGATCGTCGTAGGTGCCATGCTGGCTTTCATCATCTGGCGGGTGGCGTTTGCCACCAAACTCGGGCGACGCGGGCAGACCCTAGCCACGCTGGGTTCGCTGTTGGTCATCGCGTTTGGGTTGAGTTCGCTGCCGTTGGGTTGGGCGATCACGGCGGAGAACATCTCTTTCCTACGCCCCCTCGTCACCGCCGCTTATCTCACACTCGCGGTGGTGGGCTATGTCTTCCTCGGGTTGGTGGTGGTGATGCTCGCCTCGATGGTGTGGCGTATGGTCGCCGACACCGATTCGGATGACGGCTTCGCGCCCAGGGTGCGCTTCATACGTATCGCCACGGCAGCGGCGGTGGCCATCGCCGTCGCCCTCATCGGCTGGGGCTACGCCCGGGCGCGTACCCCCGAGATCACCCACATCGATTACAGCAACGAGCAGGTGCCCAGAGGTTTCGACGGATTCACCATCGCCTTGGTGACCGACCTGCACGTCGGCCCCGTCCGTGACGGCGCTTGGCTGCGCGACGTGGTGGAACAGATCAACGCCGCACACCCCGATCTCATCATCGTCGCTGGTGACCTAGTGGACGGCACCCCGGCGGCCATCGGCGACGATATGTTGCCTCTAACCGAGCTTTACGCCCCGTACGGGGTGTACCTCACCACCGGAAACCACGAGTTCTACTCCGGGGTCGCCGAATGGATGGAGTTCTGGAACGAACACGACATCAAGGTGCTCGACAACGAAGCGGTGGTCATCAAGCGCGGCGGAGCCAGCTTCGATCTGGTGGGCATCAATGACCGCACCGGGGACGAGCCGTACCAGCCCGACCTACAGCAGGCCGTCGATTCGCTCAGCGAGTGGGACGTGAAACCCACGGACACCAAACGATTCCGGGTTCTGGCGGCACACCAACCGCTACAGGCGTTGCTTTACGACGGCCTGGCCGCTCGCCTTGGCATCGACCTGCAACTCTCCGGGCACACTCACGGCGGCCAGATGTGGCCGGTACACGCGCTGGTCATCATGCAGCAACCGGTCATCGATGGCGTGCACGAACTGAACGGAGTGACCGTAGTCACCTCGCGTGGTGCCGGAGCCTGGGGGCCACCGGTACGGGTGCTCGCCGACCCCGAGATCGTATTGGTCACACTGCGGCGCGGAGCCTAAACGAGGGCGATGGTATCCATCTCCATGTTCAACGGGTGGGCATCACCTATAACCGCTGGTACTAGTACGACCAACCTCAGAGCCGCACTGTCGCTCAGGAGGTTGCCTCAGCAAACCTGACGAGCCAGTCAGCGACCCGGTTCTCAAAATCGATTTCGTCAATGTCAAGGATGGTGAGCGCAGAGCGCATATGGCCGCGAAGTATCGACTCCGGATCTGCGTACATGCTGATGAGGTAACCGATGCCACAGGTGACGGCAGATGTGATCTCGGGGTGGGCAACGCTAGCGAGTTGCATGGTCTGCGCAGCCACCACAGGATCGTGTGTGAGCATGAGAAGCGCGATATCACCCGAGTCTTTCATGCGCAGCCGGTCTTTCTTGCCCTGTTGTTCCTCTAGCCAGCGGTCATGAACCTTATGGGCCTTCGCTATCAGGAGCGCCGCAGGGCCAGCGACCCATGCCTCGACGATCTGCTGTGGTTCGTCGAACGTGGCAATGCTCATCAGGTCTCGATCCCAGACAGCGAGTTCCATGCCACGCGAGCGGGTTACCGATTTATCCTGGCCGGGAATCCTGGCCGAGCGCCGTCCGGCCCCCGCATAGGCATCGGGAGCAATCAGGTCAATGGTGACGCGATCTTCGTACGCGAGATGCGCCTCACTTATCAAACCGTAGATGCCAGGCCGGTCTGCCAGTGCTGGGACAACCCCGATAGCCGCGAGTTCATCAAAGAACTTCGGATTCGGCGCCACTAACTCGGGAGTCACCGCAGTGTCAGCGTCGCGGGTGTCCTGCATACCAAGTGTGGGTACGACCTGCTGAATGCGCAGGTGTGTAGCGTGAGCCCCAACCACCGTGAGAGCGTCACTGAACTCCGCCAATGCGTGCAGGGCAGCGATGAGGAGGCGGCGTGACGCTATCACTCCGTATGTGTATTGCCTCAGCGCTGGGTAATTCGCGCCGCCAGACATAGCCAGATTCCGGCTCGAAGGCCGGAATGACGGCAACTGTTCAGATGGCTGGTCAGTCACGCCGCCAAACCCCATCCGAGACGTGTAGCCCGCGATCCGACTTCTGCGAGCGCGTAATCCGCTGTGCGATCCATCGCGCCGAGTCCGTCGAGGATGGCCCACTCGTCGCTCACATATCTGGTTCCTTTAACGACAATCGTGTAGCGGCGTACGTTATCTGTCGTGGTGACCAGTCGTGCGCGACGGCCCCCCAACCGCCGACCAAAATCAACGCCTGTTACCGCCTCGGGGGCGTTGACGTACACGATCGGCCAAAAAGAACCCATCTCCCGTGTACGGCATAGCGCCTCGGAATTAGACAGAATCGGCTCCTGCCCCTGAGATTCCAATAAATCGAGCATCGTAGGCAGATCGCCGGTCATGTTGCCGGGAAGCAGCCTCGGGTCTTGGATAACGTCGAGTTGCACCCACCTGCTTCCCATGCGTTCCAAGATTGGGCAACAAAGCCCGACCGTCTCGAACTCTGCGAGCAGTTCACGCCTGCCCATGAGGTCGGCAACATAGTACTGCTCCAGTAGCCACACGATCAGATCATCACTGCCTGATTCGGTGAGATCTTCGCCTACCCTGTATCCCGCAGCGCGCAGCAATCGGGACATTGTGAGCCAGCCTGGGTCGCGTTTGCCCGCTTCTATGCGGCTGATATCCGACTTCGATACGCCAGAAATCCACGCCAACTGACCCATGCTCAACTGACGCATTTCCCGTACTCGGCGAATCACGGCAGCCGCATCACTCACAACGACAGCATACCCCCATACCGTTGCCAAGTGGCAACACATAGTACTTCGGGGCATCCTGCTGTGCCGCAGGATCGCAACACCTGCTATGACACCGCCACCAGGATGCGGCACGGAGCCTAGGTGGTTTCCTCCGTTGGGGGTGGTTCCGTGGTCTGCCCCGTGGTCGGAGGCGATGTCGGCGGTTCCGTGGTCGGAGGCGGGTCAGGGGTGGCAGGGCGCGGGATGGCGATCGTTATGGTCACATAATCGGTGCGCATCGCGGGCAATAGCGGTTGCGGAATCTGCTTGATGACGGTGCCGGGCTTCTCGTCGCTCTCCTCGGTGACCGGATAGACCCTCAGGAATCCGGCTTCCGTCGCCGCGTCTCTCGCCTCCTCCTCGGTCATACCGATCAAGTTGGGCATCATCGACTTGCCGGTCGCCGTGAAGATAATGATCGGATCGGTCAGTTTCACCGTGGTACCCACCGCAGGCTGGGTACCGGTCACCTGTCCCTCCATGTAGTTCAGCGGCTCGGTGCCCATTTCGGCGTCTTGGCTTGTTACCGCGGTGAACCCCAACGTGGTGAGTTCGCGTTTCGCTTGAGCCAGGGTCATCCCCATCAATGTGTCCGGGATGGTCATGGCATCCGGGCCGTCATTGATAACGATCTTGACGGTGGCACCGATCTGCACCTGGACGCCACCCTTCGGGTCCTGGTCGATGACCAGGCCCTTGGTTTCGGCGTCACCGGAGACATGCACCACCTCAGGGGTGAGCTTCTCGTTGCTGACTACCGACTTCGCGCCTGCCTCGTTGTAACCGATCAGAGTTGGCACAGTCACCATATCGCTGGTGCTACCCCAAATCTTGAACAGCACCACACCCAGCGCGGCGAACAACGCCAGCAGCAACCCGATGAGGATGAACGTCGCCGGAGACATCCGACGGCGCTCCGGCTCGTACTCCTCATTCTCGTCCACCATCTGCGCGCTGAAACCACCCAAAGTGGACAAACCGCCACTGCCGTCGGTTTCGGCGGCGGGGAGCAGCCTAGTCTCGTCGGCATCCATGCCGCGCTGCGCCCGGGGCGCGCCAGCGTCGGAAACGGCGGCGACGGCGTCAGCGGCGTTGCCGGTTGCGGCACCGGCAGCAATGGCACCAGCCGCAGCGGCGGCAGCCGGGCGGGGTACGGCGGAACGCACCGGTTCGCCCGAGAGCATTCTGGTGATGTCCTCCAACATCTCGGCGGCATCCTGGTAGCGCTCGGTCGGCGACTTCTGTAGCGCCTTCATCACGATGGCGTCCATCGCGGCGGTGACCGACACGTTCAACTGCGACGGAGGTGCCGCTATCTCGCGTACATGCTGATACGCCACACTCACCGGAGAATCGCCGGTGAACGGCGGCCGCCCGGTGAGCAGTTCATACAGCAGGCAACCCACGGCGTAGATGTCGGAACGGGCGTCCACCGTCTCGCCGCGCGCCTGCTCCGGAGAAAGATACTGTGCCGTACCGATGACCGCAGCAGTCTGCGTCATGGTGGCATCGCTGTCGGAAACGGCGCGGGCGATGCCGAAATCCATCACCTTCACCTGGCCGTCGGTGGTTATCATCACGTTCGCGGGCTTGATGTCGCGGTGCACGATGCCACGACCATGCGAAAAGCCCAGCGCGTCCAACACACCAGTGACATACTCGAAAGACCTGGTGGGGCTGATAATCACCCCGCGGCGCATCATTTCCCGCAGCGTCTCGCCTTGCACCAACTCCATCACGATGTACGGCACCGAGATGCCGTTCGTGGGGTCAACCTCGGCACCGGTGTCATACACGGCGACGATGTTGGGGTGATTAAGCCCAGCAGCCGACTGCGCCTCGCGCTGGAAACGCGCCTGAAAAACCGGGTCGGATGCCAAATCCGGACGCAACCGCTTCACCGCAACCTGGCGGTCGAGTCGGGAGTCGCTTGCACGCCAGACCTCTGCCATCCCGCCGCGACCGATAATGTCTTCAAGACGGTAACGATCTGCCAGAGTTATCTGCTCAGTCATGTGATACCTTCCCAATCGTCCCAGCCAGAATACGCAACAGGCGACCCGTTTGCCCACACCGGAAGCGGGTTATGAGAGCCTTCTAAGGTTCCTACGCGGCCCACTGAGAACTCACTCAGCGGCAGGAACAGTACTTGACGACCCGGCTAACCGTCTCATCGTAAAGCCTCCACTACCGCCTTGAACACCTGCCCCGCCGTCCGACTCGCACTTGCCGGGTCTCCTGGGGCGGTACGCTCCACGACTACGGCCACCGCGATGTGCGACTCTACCGCAAACCCGGCAAACCAATAATACGGTGGTCGAGCGGGGTCGGACTGGGCGGTGCCCGTTTTGCCACCCGCTGTCACGCCGTCCACTCGTAACAATGTCGCCCCACCGTCGGCATCCGCAACATTGGCAATCATCATTTCCTGCAGCACCCGCGCCGTCTGCGTCGTCACCGACTGTTTCAGCACTCGCTTGGCGTGGATGCTCAACACGCTGAGATCGGGGTTACGCACCTCGCTTACCAGATACGGCTCCATCAGCACCCCGTCGTTTGCGATGGCGGCAACCACCATCGCCATCTGCAACGGACTGGCCGCCACCTCGTACTGGCCAATGGAACTCATCGCCAACGTGGCCGGGTCCAGCCCGGACGGGAAGCGGCTTCGCGCCGACCATATATCGGATTCCACCACGGTGTTGAAACCGAACGCCTCCGCTTGCCTGCGTAGCGCCGTCTCACCGAGCGCCATACCGATGTTGGCGTACGCGGTGTTGCACGACTCCTTCAACGCCTTCAGAATCGTGATGCGCTCGCCGCCACAGGACAAGTCGTTGTAGTTGGTCAACACATGATCCGAGCCGGGCAGGGGGAGCCGATCTGGCGAATCGACCATCGTGTCAGCCGCCCATCCGGCCTCCAGCGCCGCCGCGGTGGTCACCAGCTTGAAGGTGGAACCAGGCGGGTACACCTCGCCACCGGCCCGATCACTCAACGGCGAATCCGGGTCGGCGAGCAGCGCTTCCCAGTTCGCCTCCACCGCGTCGTAGTCAAGACCCGAGAGCAACGCCGGATCGTAGCTCGGCGTGGACACGTATGCCAGAATCGCGCCGGTGGTGTAATCGATGACGACCACGCCACCGCTGCGCCCCTGCATCGCATCCCACGCCGCCTGTTGCACCCGGGGATGAATGGTGGTTTGCACGATGGCACCCTCTGGCTGTCGCCCGGCGATGACGTCGATGACCCGCTCGATGGATTGCGCCGCGGAGGTGCCGGTGAGTTCGGCGTTGTAATCCTGCTCCAACCGGGAACGGCCATAGATGAAGGAGTAATAACCGGTGACCGGGGCGTACATCGGCCCGTTCGCGTACACCCTTATGTTGGGGATACGCGGGTCGCCGGACGGTGTCGTGGCCGCCGCCGCGATGTTGCCCGCCATGATGGGGCCGCGCGCCTGCCCAAACTGCTCTTGTTGCACCCGGCGGTTATACGGCGAGTTCAGCAGTGCGTCGGTACGCAGGAAATACGAAACACTGAGGTTGACCAGCAACGCCAGGAACATCAATCCGACGATGACGGCCACCTTGCGGATGGAACGGTTCACCCGGACACCTCCGATCCGCGCGGAGCCCGCGTAGCGGACGCCCCGGAGAGCCGAGCCGCCGTCGGCAACAGCACTGTCTTCTCGTCCACTAGATCGACGATGATCGGAGCATCGCGTTCCTCAATAGGGGCGCGCCCCTGATGGCTGATAAGCAGCAAGACACCGATGATAAGCCAGTTCGCCAGCAGACTGGAACCACCTTGCGAGAGAAAAGGCGTAGTCAAACCGGTGAGTGGCAATAGCCGGGTGACGCCGCCAATGATCGTCATCACCTGCAACGCCAACGCGAACGACAAGCCGGTGGCCAGCAGTTTGCCGAACCAGTCACGGGCGCTGAGCGCGGCCCGTAGCCCTCGCATCGCGATGAACACGTAAATGAAAATGACAGCCGTCAGCCCTACTACGCCCAACTCCTCGCCAAAGGCAGCCGAGATGAAGTCAGAATCCACCAGCGGAACGCGGGTGGGGCTCCCCATGCCGATACCGCGCCCTGTCAAACCACCCCACGCAAACCCGAACTGCCCCTCGATCACCTGGTAATTCTGATCCACGTCGGTAAACGGGGTGAGCCACGATTCGACGCGCACCCTCACCTTGCCGACGGTAAGGTACGCCGCCAGCGCCGCCGCGCTGAATCCGGCCATGCCCACGATGGGCCAGGCCACTTGGTCGGTGGCGACGTACAGCATCACCACGAACAAGCCGAAGAACAGCAGTGACGCGCCGAGGTCGCTTTGGAACACCAGCACCACCAACGACACCACCCACATCACCGCAATCGGCCCCAGGTCGCGTATTCGGGGCCAGGTAACACCCAGCAAACGACGGCCCGCCGATTGCAGCAGTTCACGGTGATCGGAAAGGTACGACGCGAACGCCAGCGTCAGCACGATCTTGGCAATCTCGGCGGGCTGAAAACTGCGTCCGAACACCTCTATCCAGATACGCGCCCCACCGGACTCCTTGCCGATCACCGGCAGCAGCGGCATCAGCAGTAACCCCAGGCCGATGAAGAACAGGATGTAGGTGTAGCGCTGCATCAGCCGATAGTCACGTAACCAACGTAGCAATGCCCCGAACGCCGCGATAGAGACGGCGGTGTAGCTCAGTTGCAGCACCGCCGGGTTCGTGGTGGCACCGTAGTTGAGCCGATTCAGCATCGCCAATCCGAGACCGTTCAGCAGCAACACGCAGGGCAGCAGCACCGGGTCGGCGTACGGCACCAGCTTGCGTACCAAGAAGTGACTGGTCAGGCACAACGCCAGCCAGCACCCGACGGCGACCGGCCAGGTGGCGGGAAACTCCAGTTCGCGGTTGAGGTAGAACAGCAGATACGACCCCACCCCCAACGCGAAGGCGAACAGCACCAGGGCCAATTCTGTGTTACGGCGGGTGGGAATGGGCCGAGCGTCAGGGGATTCCGAAGCCTTCGCCGCGGCTTCATTCGCAGTTGCGGCTCGCATGATTAGGGGCACTCCCAGTTGCCGGGCTGCGACGGCGCGGAGGTCGGCGTGGGACGCTGCTGCGGCGTGGTGGTCGCTGTAGTCGGGGAAGACGGCGTACTCGGCGGAAGCGAGGTGGTACCCGATGTCGGCTGGGAGGTCGGCGGCGCGGACTGTTCCCGCTGGGCGACGCAATACTCCGCCAGCGAGCGCAGTTCATCCATGGTCTGCTGCGCCCCCTCCAGGGTGTCGGACTGCAACCGGAACGCGCGCACCTGGTCGGCGTAGTAGCTGGGAAGATCGACCAGTTTTACGTCGCTCCACTCCACAACCCGCGCCAGCGGGATGCCGAATAACTCATCCGGCACCCCTTGATAGATCGCCACGGTTTGCTCGTCAGGGCCGAGATAGAACCGCTCTTGCAGGTAACGCTGCACCGCGAACAGCACCCCGCCGATGATGGCTGCCAGAATCAGAATTACCGCGATGAGCAGCCCGCGACCGCCGCGCCGTGGCTCGGCGGCGTGCGCGCTGGCCGTCACTTCGGCGATGAACTCCGGCGGTTCATCGGCGTCCGTACCGCTCGTATCTTTGTTGTCGGCCACCCCGACCGGACGTTGGGTGATGACGGTGGGAGTGTCGTCGTCGTTGATGCCGCTCTGGGGCACCACCGGCACTTCGAGCGTCTTGGCGGCACCCAGCAGCTTGCCGGGCAGTGCGTCCAGCGCATCGTCTGGCTCCACCACCTCGGTGACGATAAATGTCACGTTGTCCGGTGCCCCGGCGTCGCGGGCGGCTTTGGTGAGTTTGTTGCACGCCTTGGCCAGATCGGGGGTGCCCAGCAGCCGTCGCAGGTCGTCGTCTTCCACCTGGCCGCAGAGCCCATCAGAACAGAGCAGCAACCGGTCGCCGAGTTCCACGTCCAGCGTGAAAAACTCCGGGCGGAACTCCTCGTGTCCGTTGACGATACGGGTCACCAACGAACGGTTTGGGTGTGCCTCGGCCTCCGCCTCGGTGAGTTTGCCGCTATCGACCATCTGCTGTACCCAGGAGTGGTCGCGGGTAAGACGCCGCAGCACGCCCCCACGCAACAGATAGACCCGAGAATCGCCGATGTGCTCAAACCCCAACTGGGTGCCGTTGAACACCGCCGCATCGACGGTGGTACCCATGCCCTCCCATTTCGAGTTCCATGACGTCAATGCCCGTAGTTGGTTATTCGCCGCGGCCACCGCGCCTCGCAAAGCTATCATCCGGTCGGTGATGGTGAGTTGCGCCTTATCGGGCTGGGCCGCGTCCATTGCGGCGATGCGTTTGATGGCCACAGTGGAGGCCACATCGCCTGCCGCCGCGCCGCCCATGCCGTCCGCCACCGCCAGCACGGTGCCGGAAACATACCCGGAATCCTGGTTGCTGTGCCGCACCAGCCCCACTTCGGAGTGCGCGACACTGCGCAGTGAGAACGCCATGCTCACGCCTCCAACTTCAGTTGCGAACGACCGATACGAATGATGTCACGGCTATCCACCCTGGTGGGAGCGTCGATGCGCACACCGTTGACGAAAGTGCCGTTGGTGGAGCCGAGGTCTTCCACCACCCAGCCCCGCGCGTCGGAGAACAGTTTCGCATGATGGTTAGAGGCGAAATCGTCGGTTATGTCGAGGGTCGCGTCTGCGGCACGTCCAACTACGATCTCGCCCAGCAGCGGCACCGCGTCGCCGCTGCCCTTACCGGCGATGACCACCAGACGGCCCACATCGCGCGGCGCTTCGCCACGGCGCTTCGGGTTCGGCTGCGGCGCGGCATCCAACCGCCCGACACCACTTAGATCGGAACGGATCACCCCAGCCACCACGGCGATGAACAACCACAGCAGACCAAGAAATGCCACTTTGACTACGGCAAATACCAGAGTACCCACGTCACTCTCCAATCGGAGCGTGAACCAGCATTCGGGTCGAGCCGATCTCAATGCGCGAGCCGGAGCCCAACTCGGTTTCCAGCACCTGCTCGCCATTGACGGTGATGCCGTTCGCCGAACCGAGATCGACAATCTTAAGCCGCAGTTGGCCAGGGTCGCCGGAGACCTCGATACGGGCGTGCATCCGGGAGATGCCGGGGTCGGAGATGCGCAGATCGGCCTCGGAGCCGCGTCCGATGGTGAGGCCCGGCGGCAGCAGCGGATGGCGCACCCCGTTCACCTCCAACACCAGTGGGGCGCGCTGGATACGGCCACTCGGGGTGTCGTCATCCGCGGCGGCGGGTACGGTGTTATCCACCACCCCGGCGACCACCTGACACTCCAATGTGAAGGTGCCCGCCCGCAGCGTCTCGTCCAACAGATAGGTGATGGCCAGGGTGCCGTTGAACACGTAGCCGCGCTCGGCGGCGTGCTCCCGCAGCGTGGGAATGATCTGGCCGTTGAGGGTACGCGAATAGGGCGCGAGACGTTCGTAGTCACGTTGCGCGAGACGCACCGTGTAATCGTTGGGGGCCAGACGACGCTCCGACGACAGCGCCTTCGCGCGCGTGTCCATCTCTTTTATCATGGCGTTGGCGATCTCCAACGGCATTACGTCGCCGGGAAACGCGGTGAACATCTTGTTCACCACACCCTCAAGACGGCGCTCCAACCTGTCGAAGAAGCCCATACACCCTCCTCGCTCCACCTGGCCATACTCCGCCAGTCTAGCCGCCACGGCTCGTCTTGGCTCATGTCAAATTGTCCGCGTGGGGTGCGCCTCATTGGAAATCCCCGGCCAGGCGAACTACTCGGTTGGCTTGGCGCGGTGACTATGGTGCCGCCTGCCGCCTGCCGCCACGGATGGCAGCTACGGTAGAGCAGTCGCAGGCCGGGCTGCCGGTGGTTCCGGTGGTAATCGCGGAGGTGGGCTCCAGCTACCGCGAACCCACCGGGCGGAACACCGCGTCACCGTCACCGCAGTTCCTGTGGTATTCGCGAGGGTGGGCTCCACCCACCGCCTTTCAGACGGTGTATTCGTCGTTACGCTTGACCGGCTAACCACCTAGCTACGAAACCCACAGGGGCTTGATCGCATGGCCCAGTGGTAGCCTGAATCCAGTCAACGGCTTATCGGTCAGGTAACCACTTAGGAGCTACCAGTGGCAAACGCGATCACCGTAATACGGGTTCTCGCACTTTTCGGCGTGCTCGGCATCATGTATTTCGGCAGTGCCGCCGCCGCGCAATGGTGTGGCGTTTACATCGCCGTCATCATCCTCGCCGACGCGCTGGATGGCTGGGTGGCCCGGAGACGTAACGAGGTGAACCAGTTCGGTGCCATCTTCGACATCGTGGGCGACCGCGTGGTGGAGAACGTGCTCTGGGTGGTGTTCGCCGACCTCGACCTGGTACCGATCTGGGTGCCACTACTGGTGCTGACACGCGGCTTCGTGGTAGACGGGCTGCGTTCGTCTGGCTACTCCGAAGGGATGACCCCATTCGGCGAGAACTCCATCATGCGCTCGGCGTTCACCAAGTGGCTCACCGGCGGACGTTTCATGCGGGCCTTCTTCGGTACCACGAAAGCCGCCGGGTTTGTGTTCCTGGCGACACTGTGGGCGGCGCGAGTGCCGCATGAAGGACGGCTGTTCGCCGACTGGTTCGCCGAAAGCCAACTGGTGTTGATCGTGGGCTGGGGCCTGGTGTGGTTGGCTGTGGTGCTCACCGTGGTGCGTGCCATCCCGGTGATCGTCGATTCCACGTCCTATCTGAAGGCTAAAAACGTCGCCGAGGTGTGACCGAGCACCAGCCGTGTCTGACGGCCTTTTCGCTCCCCACATGTGAAGTGGTTGACGGCCTTGGTCATGACCGGTTGGGCTTGTCGGCTATCCGCACCGGTTACGGCGGCCAGAAAAATGAGTCGCGCCTTCCCCGCGCGGGGTGGTCACCAGTTCCCCCACGCCGGTAGAGGAGCGCCGCCGTCTTCGCTGGGACGGTAACCGAACTCATCACCAGCTATCCATCGCCAACGATGGTGCCACCCAGGCTCATCCGCTACTCAATCGGGTTGGTGAGCCCCTCGACCAAGCGGACATTCGGCAGTTTCAGCAGATCGGCGCCGGAAAGCACCAGCTTTGACGAACGGATTCCGGAACCCATGATGAGCGTTTCGGCGGCGGCGGTCGGCTCGTCCAACCACACCGGCCAATCTGCGGGCAGGCCGACCGGCGTGATGGCACCGTACTCCATGCCAGAGACCTCCACGGCGTAATCCATCGGGGCGAATGAGGCTTTACGTACGTCTAAAGTGCGTTTGACAACGTTGTTCACATCAATACGGCGATGGAAAAGGGTGAGGCAACATACCTGACGCTGTTCGCCGGAGCGCAGCCCGGTGAGCATCACGGCGTTGCACATCATCTCCGCAGGCAGGCCGGTGGCCGCCATCAGTGCGGCGGTGTCGGACAGCGTCGGGTCAATGATGAACACCTGGGCATCGGGAAGATGCGTTTCGATAACCGCGAGCACTGGCGGTGCCAACAGTTCCGGGTGGTCGATGGCGGGTAGTAGGTCGAGCGACTCGTACATGCCGTACACCATAGCCGTATCGGCAGCGGCGCGGGGGCTGTCTTATGACGACACAACCCCCTAACTCGGCGTGCGGCATGGGTAGGCGGTAGACGGCACACGGCGAAAGCCGAGGCACGGCGGCACCTGGGGGGACGCGACACCTCACATACCCCCATGGCGGCATGGCAATGTTCAGACGACGAGAATTATCTTGCCGATGTTGTCGCCACTCATCAGTTGCTCGTGGGCGAGACGGGCGTCCCGCATGGCAAAACGGGTCTCGGGGGCGAGCTTGATACGTCCGTCCGCGATCATCGGCCACACCTTCGCCGCCGTGGCTTGAGTGATGGAAACCTTCTGCGCCACCGGACGTTGCCGAATTGACGTGGCCCACACTGACGCGCGTTTGCCCAGCATCTTGGCGATGTTGATTTCGCCTTTGGTGCCCTGCTGCATCCCGATGATGACCAGGCGTCCGTCTGGCGCAAGCACGTCGATGTTAGATTCCAGATAACCCGCACCGAGCAGGTCGAGGATCACGTCAGCGCCGTGGTCGTTGGTGGCGACACGCAGCGCATCCCACCATTCATCGTGGTAATCGATAGCGATGTCGGCACCCAGCCCTTTGCAGTACGCCAGCTTCTCGGCGGAACCCGCCGTGGTGGCGACGGTGCAGCCGAGTGCTTTGCCGTACTGGATGGCAAAACTTCCGATACCACCGGCCCCGCCATGCGCCAGAAACACGTCGCCAGCTTTGAGGCCCACCATATCCATGTTAGAAACGACCGTCGCCGCCACCTCGATGACGGCCGCCGCGCTCACCAGATCAACGCCGGGAGGCGGCGGAACCGCCTGCCCCGCTGGGCAAACCACATACTCCGCGTAACCGCCACCGCCGAGCATGGCCACCACCTTGTCGCCGACGCTGTGCGTGGTGACACCCTCGCCCAGTTTGTCAATCGTGCCCGAAACTTCGAGCCCGATGACATCGGAGATGCCGGGAGGCGGCGGATAGTTTCCGGTACGCTGCAGCATGTCAGCCCGGTTGACGCCCGCCGCAACGACTTTGATGCGCACTTCGCCCGGTGCGGGTTCGGGGGTAGGCACCTCGGCCCACGTCAGATTCTCAGGGCCACCAGGTCTCAGGCAAGTAATTGCGTACATACGTTCAGCTTAGCCAGCAGACGCAATCGTCAGCGGGATTCGAGGGGGCTCAATCAAACACCCACCGTGGCAACACCGTCATTCCGGCCCCGAGCCGGAACCCCAGAAACCCCAGCAGAACACCCACCACAACAACCCCCGTCATTCCGGCCCCCGAGCCGGAATCCCAGAAACCCCCGCCAAACATCCCCGTGGCAACACCCGTCACCCCAACCCCCAAACCGAAATCCCCAGA
>JAIRRM010000033.1 GCA_031255975.1 Propionibacteriaceae bacterium
TACAGGTTGAGGATCTCCACTTCGGGCCGGGACAGATCAAACAGACCTTCCATTCTCCCACGTCACCAGGCTAGGAATACCGCTAAGCGTGTCACGGTGGAGCGGGAGGAGGAATAAGCTCTAAGCGTGCGGGCCGAACCCCGGAAGCCACGGACCAAGGAGACGAAATGGCTGTCTACACCCTCCCCGATCTGGACTACGATTACGCGGCGTTGGAGCCGCACATCAGCGCGCAGATCATGGAGTTACACCATGACAAACACCACGCGGCGTACGTGGCCGGCGCGAACACCGCGCTGGAGAAGCTGGCAGAAGCCCGCGAAAAGGGCGACTTCACCGCGATTAACAAACTGGAAAAGGATCTCGCTTTCAACCTGGGCGGGCATCTGAACCATTCGGTGTTCTGGAAGAATCTCTCCCCAGCGGGGGGTGGCGAACCGACTGGTGACGTGGCAGAGCAGTTGGGGTTGGATTTCGGCGGTTTCGCGCCGTTCCGGGCGCAGTTCACCGCCAACGCACTTGGCATTCAGGGTTCCGGTTGGTCGGTGTTGGCGTGGGACACCGTCGGACGGCGCCTCAACACCCTGCAATTATTCGATCAACAGGGCAATGTGCCGCTGGGGCAGATCCCGGTGTTGCAACTCGACATGTGGGAGCACGCCTTCTACCTCCAATACCGCAACGTGAAAGCCGATTACGTAAGCGCCTGGTGGAATGTGGTCAATTGGCCGGATGTCGCCGCCCGACTGGCGGTCGCCAAAGCTACCGGCACCCTCGCCTGAATATGTTCCGATAGCCCGCCGTAAAACGGCGAATCAGTTGGGGGTTGAGGTGCAAAGCCTCAACCCCTTATTGATTTGCACTTATGAGCGTTTCTCAGACTCACGGTAGAGTTAGCGAGCAGTAGTTGCACCAGACGGAGGGGAAGCCGTTGCAGTTGCGTAGCATGATCGGTGCCGTTGCGCTTGCCGTAGCCGCCACATTCAGCGGCCTTGGCATAGCTTCCGGTGTCACCTCCGATGTCACACTCACCGTAGATGGGGTGAGTGTCACCGTACGCACCACCGCCGAGACAGTCGCCGATCTGCTCATCACCGAGGGAGTACTGATCGATGTGGCGATGGTGGTGGAGCCCGCCCAAGAGACCCATGTATACGACGGGATGTCCGTAGCCGTCAGCTACCCGCACGGGGTGACCGCACCGAAATACGTTGAACTCACCGTGGACGGTGCCACCCACCACTTCACCACGTATGCCACCACCGTAAGTTCGCTGTTGTTTCAACGTAGCGTGAAGGTTGGCCCCGACGACCGAGTGAACGTCGACCGGAGCACCCAACTCAGCGAGGGGATGCGCATTACGGTGCAGCGCGTGGAAGTGCGCGAAGAAGCGGTGAGCGAGGAGATTGCCTTCTCCACCAACCGACGCTATACCACCGACCTTGCCCCTGGTGAGACCAAGGTGCTCATCGCCGGGGTGCCCGGAATCCGCACCATCAGATCACAGGTGACGTACGTGGACGGCGTGGAGGAATCCCGTATCGTGCTCTCGGACGAATTGACCCGTGAGCCGACGCTGGAGCAGTTGGAAGTCGGCCTGGGCTCACTCGGTTACGTCACTCCCGGCAGCGCGCAGGACATCGCCAAAGGTTTGGTCCCCGGGTGGGGCTGGGATGACAACGAGTTTCAATGCCTGGTCAATCTGTGGCAACGCGAATCGAATTGGCGTGTCAACGCCGAGAACGAGTGGTCGGGTGCCTATGGCATCCCGCAGGCGCTACCCGGCGACAAAATGGCAGCAGCCGGTGACGACTGGCGTACCAACCCTGAGACTCAGATCAGATGGGGCTTGGGCTACATCGCCAACCGCTACAACACCCCGTGTGGAGCCTGGGAGTTCTTCCTGGATCGCAACTGGTACTGATAACCGATACGCGAAGCGACCTCCGCTAAGGTCACGAAAGGGGGCCGTCCGGCACAAACAGCCGGATGGCCCCCTTTACGGTTGTGTTGTTTTGTATTACGCGACGTTATCGCGGCGAGGCTCATGCCTCAGCGACAGCGTCCGATTCTTGAGGGGCCTCGGTAGCATCATCTTGCGGAACCGGTGTCTCATCCGCGGCGGCAAGGTCGGCTTCGACTACCACCTCGGCCTCGACAGCTTCAGCCGAATCGACTACGGCATCTTCTTCCGGCTCGGCAGCCTTCGTTTTGGCAGTCTTCGGCTCCTGGGAAGCCGTCTTCGCAGCATCGCGCGAGGCGGCCTTCTTCGGCTTCGGCGTAACCGCTTCGGTGATGATCTCAATGATCGCCATCGGTGCGGCGTCACCCTTGCGCGACCCGATCTTGGTCACTCGGGTGTAGCCGCCTTCGCGTTCCGCGACCGCCGGGGCGATCTCGGTGAACAGCACATGCAGCACCCCTTTGTCGGTGATGGTCTTGGCGACCACCCGCCGCGAGGCCAGATCGCCGCGCTTTGCTTTGGTGATGAGATGTTCCGCGAGCGGCTGCACCCGCTTGGCACGGGTCTCCGTCGTGGTGATCTTGCCGTGCTCAAAGAGTTGGCTGGCAAGGTTCGCCATGATGATCCGCTCGTGCGACGGGCTGCCGCCGATGCGGGGCCCCTTGGTTGGCTTGGGCATTTCTTACTCCGTGGTTGTGTAGGCGCGAATCTCAGTCGCGGTCGTCTTCGTCGTCATCAAAGCTGGCGGCGAGGCTTAGCGGGTCAAACCCGGGAGCGCCGTCTTTGAGGGTGTAGCCAAGCTCAGCGAGCTTCACTTTCACCTCATCGATCGACTTGGAGCCGAAGTTGCGAATATCCATCAGATCTTGTTCGCTACGGCTAATGAGATCGCCGATGGTGTGTACCCCTTCGCGCTTCAAGCAGTTGTACGAACGTACCGACAGCTTCAGCCGCTCGACGGGGGCCGCCAAGTCGGCAGAGAGTTGGTCATCTACCGCCACGGCACCGATCTCGACACCTTCGGCCTCCAAGTTCAGTTCGCGAGCGAGACCGAACAATTCGGTGAGCGTCTTACCAGCCGATGCCACCGCGTCACGCGGGGTGATGGACGGCTTGGTCTCAACATCAAGGATGAGACGGTCGAAGTCGGTACGAGACTCAAACCGGGTGGCCTCCACCTTATAGCTCACCTTAAGCACCGGCGAGTAGATGGAATCGACGGCGATCCAGCCGATAGCCGCATCGGCGTCGTCGTTCTGCACGCTCGACACGTAACCGCGGCCCCGCTCCACCAGCAACTCGATTTCCAATGTGCCAGCGGCGGTGAGGGTGGCGATATGCAGTTCTGGGTTGAAGATCTCGACATCGGATGGCGTCTGAATATCGGCGGCGGTGACGGCACCGGCCCCCGACTTACGCAGATGCATCGACACCGGCTCATCGGCCTCGGAGCTGAGCACCAACTGCTTGATACTCAAAATGATCTCGGTTACATCCTCGACGACGCCGGGGATGGTGGAGAACTCGTGCTGCACCCCCTCGACACGGATGGCCGTAACCGCCGCGCCCGGAATGGACGACAGCAGCGTGCGACGTAGCGAGTTGCCGAGGGTGTAGCCGAAGCCGGGCTCCAGCGGGTTGATGATGAATCGGGAGCGAAGCGGGCTGATGACCTCTTCTCTCAGATCCGGGCGCTGTGCGATCAGCATGTTGTTTCCTTTCCGCCCCGACCACTATCTGACGAGGCGCTTTAGATCGAGCCGGGGCGGGAGCCCCGTTCGTATCCTGATTGCTACTTGGAGTAAAGCTCGACGATGGCCTGCTCGTTCACGTCGATCACGATCTGCTCGCGAATCGGCAGTTGGTGTACGAAAATACGCATCCGGTTCGGGCGGGCGGTGAGCCAGCCGGGGATGGTGTCTTCTTTCCAGGTTTCGCGGGCCAGCACGAAGGGAACCGCGTTGACGCTCTTCTCGCGCACGTCGATGATGTCGAGCGGAGTGACACGGTAGCTGGGGATATTCACCTTCTTGCCGTTGACCAGGAAGTGCCCATGGGAAACCAACTGGCGGGCTTGACGGCGAGTAGCAGCAAATCCGGCGCGATAAATTACGTTGTCAAGGCGGGTTTCCAGCAGTTGCAACAGCATGTCGCCAGTCTTGCCGGTCATCCGGGAGGCCTCTTCGTAATAGTTACGGAACTGCTTCTCCAGCACACCGTACGCGAAGCGAGCCTTCTGCTTCTCCTTCATCTGCAACGAGTATTCGCTGTCCTTGGTGCGACCGCGGCCATGCACACCCGGCGGGTAGGAGCGGCGGGCGTAAGCCTTGTCGTTGCCCACCAGGTCGGTACCGTACCGGCGGGACTTTTTGGTAATTGGGCCGATGTAACGGGCCATGTTCTTGTCGTCCTCTCAGGTTCTCTCGGTGGGTTAGACGCGGCGGCGCTTCGGCGGACGGCAACCGTTATGCGGCATCGGCGTGATGTCGGAGATGGTGCCGACTTCAAGCCCGGCAGCGGTCAGCGAACGGATCGCCGTCTCACGACCGGAGCCTGGCCCTTTGACGAGCACATCGACGCGCTTCATACCGTGCTCCATCGCTCGGCGCGCGGCGGCCTCGGCGGCCATCTGCGCGGCGAATGGGGTGGATTTGCGCGAACCCTTGAACCCGACCGTACCGGCCGAGGCCCACGAGATCACCGCACCGGTGGGGTCGGTGATCGAGATAATGGTGTTGTTGAACGTGCTCTTGATGTGGGCTTGACCCACCAGCACATTCTTCTTCTCTTTGCGGCGCACCTTGGTTTTGGCCTGGGTGCCCTTACGAGTGGCTGTAGCCATAAGTTCTTCGTTTCTCCTGGAAGCTCTTGTTTTCTAGCGAAATGTCGATTCTCCACATCACGAGGTGGCGTAAAGCCGCCCCGCCGACGCGGGCTATCGGGCCTTCTTCTTTCCGGCGACGGTCTGCTTCTTGCCCTTGCGGGTACGGGCGTTGGTGCGCGTGCGCTGCCCACGTACCGGCAATCCGGAGCGGTGACGACGGCCCTGATAGGTGCCGATCTCAATCTTTGAGCGGATATCGGCGGACACCTGGCGACGCAGATCGCCCTCTAGGCCGCGTTCGATCATGCCGTCTTCGCGGAGCGTGCCAGCACGGTACTTCTCGTCTACAAAGTCGCGGATTTTCACGAGGTCGGCCTCGGTGATGTCCTTGACGCGGATGTCGCCACTCACACCAGTGGCTTCCAGAATCTTCTTGGCACGGGTTCGTCCGATCCCGTACACATAGGTAAGTGCGATCTCCAAGCGCTTCTCGCGCGGCAGATCCACACCCTCTAGGCGTGCCATAAAGGCCCCTTTCGGCGTATCAAATGTCGAAGGTGTCGGCGCGCGGCGTCCCGTGGCTCCCCTGTCATCAGGGGCGGGCTCGGGCCTTCGATCCCGAGGTACACGACGACGCAGCGCGCTGCGAGGCCATGTGCCGCGTAGCGATTCGGCTACGCGATTTGCCGTCACGTTGTTTCTTGGCGGTATTTGTCGGAGTCAGGCTCCGAGTTGTCTCTCGCGGGGTTTCCCGCAGGGCTATGCACTTGTCAAGATGTGGCTGGGAAATCCGAGACCTAACCCTGACGCTGCTTGTGGCGCGGGTTGGTGCAGATCACCCGGACAACCCCACGGCGACGGATCACCTTGCAGTTGTCACAGATCTTCTTGACGCTCGGCTGAACCTTCATTCGAGTGTCTCCTTTTATTTGTGACGGTAGACGATACGACCACGGGTGAGGTCATACGGCGAGAGTTCAAGCACCACCCGATCTTGCGGCAGAATACGGATGTAGTGCTGCCGCATCTTGCCACTGATCGTAGCGAGCACGCGGTGGCCATTTTCTAACTCAACACGAAACATCGCGTTGGGCAAGGCTTCGACGACCACGCCTTCCAGTTCGAGGGTGCCCTCTTTTTTCGCCATAAACTCCCGTTTTCTGGTCTACCCGGCACGCCTCAGGTGAGACGCACCTGTTGCCGCACGCGGACGCACACCAACAACAGCCCTTTCAGGCCGCCCGTTCATGCTACCGGGTGTGTCGCGCCGTCCCAAATCAATACACGGAGTATCCCATCCCCTTACCGACTGGGACGCCCTGCATAGCGGCACTTGCAAGTGCTATCTACTATCGGTGCCTGGGGCATGCTCGTCTGCCGTACACCTGGGTGAATGTCGGCTACGTCGCATAAGTCGCTGATTGCCCAGTCTAAGTAGACAGCAGTCTGCTTAGGTAGAGCGCGGTTTGGGGCCGTACCTGTTAGGGGTGCGGCCCCAAACTATTTGTTCCGGTCTGTGGTCTTCGACCAC
>JAIRRM010000038.1 GCA_031255975.1 Propionibacteriaceae bacterium
TACACCTTCGGTCTGACCGAGCAGGTGATGTTCCACGAGATTGACCAGGACAAGATTGACCGTACCCGCGGCATGGACATCACGTTCGTCACCTCTGCCACCAACGATGCCGAGGGCCGCGAACTGTTGAAGCTACTCGGCTTCCCATTCAAGGCCGTTGACGATGTCAAGGTCGTGAAGCGCAAGCGTCGTCCAGTGAACAAGAAGAGGAAGTGAGGTAGGCCCACATGGCTAAGACTGCGCTCAAGGTCAAGCAGGCCAAGGCACCGAAGTTCGCCGTTCAGGCGTATACCCGCTGCCAGCGTTGTGGCCGTCCCAAGTCGGTCTACCGCAAGTTCGGCCTGTGCCGCGTCTGCCTGCGCGAACTGGCCCACGCGGGTGCGCTGCCGGGTGTTACCAAATCATCGTGGTGACCAGCCGCGACGATCAAACCAAAGACTTACCTATCGATAACACGATCGCCATAGGTCCCCTTGGGGCGAAACCCAAGAGGAAACCGTAGCGGGAAAGAGGCTAGATCAGCCATGACAATGACCGATCCGATCGCCGACATGCTGACGCGGGTACGGAACGCCAATCAGGCGTACCATGACTCCACGTCCATGCCGCACTCGAAGATCAAGGTCGGGATCGCCAAGATCCTGAAGGACGAGGGCTACATCGCCGATTACAAGGTGAGCGACCCTGAGGCGGGCCAGGTGGGCAAGACGCTCACCATCACCCTTAAATACGGTGATGATCGTCGCCGCTCCATCGCGGGGCTGCGGCGCATCTCGAAGCCGGGTCTGCGGGTGTATGCGAAGTCCACCAAGCTGCCGAAGGTGTTGGGCGGTATGGGCATCGCTATCATCTCGACCAGCCAGGGATTGCTCACCGACAAGCAGGCACACGAGAAGGCGGTAGGCGGCGAAGTGCTGGCCTACGTCTGGTGATAGGGGGCAGGTGACATGTCACGAATTGGAAGTCTTCCCATCCCGGTGCCGACTGGGGTTGATGTCAAGCTTGACGGTCGTTATGTGGTGGTGACGGGGCCGAAAGGCACCCTCTCCCGCACCATCAGTGAGCCGATCAGCATTGAGCAGCAGGGTGCCGAACTGCTGGTGACTCGTCCTGACGACGAGCGCAAGTCGCGTTCGCTGCACGGCCTCACCCGCACCCTGGTTGCGAACATGGTGACTGGCGTCACCACCGGTTTTGAGCGTCGGCTTGAAATCGTAGGTGTCGGCTACCGCGTCATGCAGAAGAGCCCCACCCAGTTGGAGTTCGCGCTCGGGTTTTCGCACCCGGTGATCGTGGACGCCCCGGAGGGCATCACTTTCACCGTGGAGTCCAATACCCGTTTCACGGTGCAGGGCATCGACAAACAGGTGGTTGGTGAGGTCGCGGCAAACATTCGCAAGCTTCGCAAGCCCGAGCCGTACAAGGGTAAGGGCGTGCGCTACTCCGGCGAGCATGTGCGCCGCAAGGTTGGAAAGGCTGGTAGGTAAGTCATGGCAATTTCCCTGACTGTACGCAAGCATCTGGCTACGAAGACCGCATCGCGCCTTCGCCGCCAGCAGCGGGGCCGCAAGCGCATTTTCGGTTCACCGGAGCGCCCGCGCCTAGTGGTTACCAAGTCAGCGCGACACACGCTGGTGCAGGTGATCGACGACGCCGCCGGTCGCACGCTGGTGTCCGCTTCCACCATGGAGGCCGATCTGCGTGCCGCCAAGGGTGATAAGAGCGAAAAGGCCAAGCAGGTCGGGCAGCTCATCGCCAAGCGTGCGGTAGCCGTGGGCATCACCCAGGTGGTGTTCGACCGCGCCGGCCATCAGTACCACGGTCGCATCGCGGCCCTAGCAGACGCCGCCCGCGAGGCCGGGCTCGGGTTCTAACGGAAGGTGACTATCAATGAGTGAACAGCCCCGTGAGAACCGCGGTCGTGGCCGCGGCGATCGCAATCGCGATCAGGCTCCCGAGCGCGAGAAGAGCCCGTACCTGGAGCGCGTGGTTACCATCAACCGCGTCGCCAAGGTAGTCAAGGGCGGTCGTCGTTTCAGCTTCACCGCGCTGGTGGTTGTCGGCGACGGCGAAGGCTTGGTTGGCGTCGGCTACGGCAAGGCCAAGGAGGTCCCCACCGCCATCGCTAAGGGTGTCGAGGAGGCCAAGAAGCACTTCTTCAAGGTGCCGTTGATCCAGCGCACCATCCCGCACCCGGTGCAGGGAGAGAAGGCCGCCGGTGTCATGATGCTGCGTCCGGCTGCTCCTGGTACCGGTGTGATCGCCGGTGGTGCCGCCCGTGCGGTGTTGGAGTGCGCCGGTATCCATGACGTGCTCGCCAAGAGCCTGGGGTCATCCAACGCAATCAATGTGGTGTACGCTACCGTCGCCGCGTTGCAGGGTTTGGAGCGTCCGGAGGCGATTGCCAAGCGTCGCGGCAAGGCGATCGAAGATGTAGTCCCGGCCGCCATCCTGCGAGCCCAAAAGGAGGTGGCACACGCATGAGCAAGGCCGCCAAGACCACCGAGGTCGGCAAGATCAGAGTAAAGCAGATCAAGAGCGGTGTCAGCCAACTGCCCGCCGCTCGCGCCACGTTGCGCGCGCTCGGTCTGAAGCGTATCGGTCACGAGGTTATCAAGGATGATCGTCCTGAAATCCGCGGCATGGCCAAGGCCGTGCAGCACCTCGTCACCGTGGAAGAGGTGAAGTGACATGACGTTGAAGGCCCACCACCTGCGCCCAGCTCCGGGCGCGCATACCCCGAAGACCCGCGTAGGTCGCGGTGAGGGTGGCCATGGCGGCAAGACCGCTGGCCGGGGCACCAAGGGTACGGGTGCTCGTAAGAACACGCCGCAGAACTTCCAGGGCGGCCAGATGCCGTTGCATATGCAGATGCCGAAGTTCCGCGGCTTCCAGAACCCGTTCAAGGTGAGCTACCAGGTGGTGAACCTCGACCGGCTGGCCGCACTCTATCCCGAAGGCGGCCGGGTCAGCATCGAAGACCTCATTATCAAGGGTGCCGTACGCGACGGATACTTGGTGAAGGTGCTTGGTACGGGCGAGATCAACGTGAAGTTGGACATCACCGCCGACGCCTTCTCCGCCGCCGCAAAGGCGAAAATCGAGGCAGCGGGCGGTACAGTCACTGTACTCTGATGTGAGTTGCGCCGGGTTGGGCGGTAACCACTACTGCCACGTCCGGCGTACCTCGGCTAGTCTGACCGCAGGTTTAGCGTGCCGCCGACGAGCACGAGTGAGGGGGTGTGAACGGTGTCAGGGTACATTATCAGGCGCGTCCTGAACTACGTCGTGCTGCTTTTTATCGCTTGTTCCTTCGCATACCTGCTGGCTTCTTCGTTCCTGAACCCGTACTCGGTGTATTTCGGGCGCCAACCACCCGTTGACCCCGACGTTATCGAGAACATCATGCGCGGCTGTAACTTGTCGCACGAGGTGTCGCTGTGGGAGCGCTACACCACCTGGCTCACCAAGATCTTCACCGAATGGGATTGGGGCTGCTCGCCGCTGCGCGTCAGCGTGAACGAGCAAATTGGCGTACGCATGTGGGTGAGTTTGCGGCTGGTGCTCATCGGTACTCTTGGTGGCGTTATCGTTGGTGTGCTCGTCGGGGCTTGGACGGCCACCAGGCAGTATCGGGTCTCCGACCGGGTTTACACGGGGCTTTCACTGCTTGTTATCTGCACCCCGAGCTTCGTACTCGGTATCGTGCTGCAGATCCTTGCGATTAAAGCTAACGATGCCATGGGGGTGCGGTTCTTCGAATTCGTGGGCGAGAAGGGCGTGGTGGGAGACTATCCACTGGCCGAACTGGTGGATCGCTTGCAGCACCTGCTGCTGCCCACCATCGTGCTGGTGTTGCTCACAGCGGCCAGCCTCTCGCGCATTCAGCGCAACCTGATGCTTGATTCCTTGGGTGCGGATTACGTGCGTACCGCTAGGGCTAAGGGGCTGCCGAAGTCGCAGGCCGTCATGAAGCACGCGCTGCGCACTGCGCTCATCCCGACCGGTACCTACGTTGCGTTCACCGTCGCCACTATGTTCACCGGGGCCACCTACACTGAGCGGGTGTTCTCATTCCCCGGCATGGGCCAGTACGCCGTTCAGACCATCTTGGCGATGGATGTGAATGGTATCGCTGCCACCACCGCGTTCGCGGGGGTATGTGTGGTGTGCGGTGCCATCCTCTCCGACATCGTGGTGGCCATACTTGACCCGAGGGTGAGGTTGGGTTGACATGGACATTATGGAGTTGGATCTGCTGCCGATCGAGGATGCGGATCAGGCACCGAAGCGTATCGGTCGTGCCCGGCTTACTTTGCGGCGTTTCTTGCGCAATAAGCTCGCTGTGTTCGGGCTGTGCGGCATCGTGCTCCTGATTCTGATCGCTATTTTCGGACCAATGTTGACGGGCTGGTCGTTCGACGACCGCGACAAGCTTTCTCCGCTCAAGCCCCCCAACTCATCGCACTGGCTGGGGACTACGCAAGTGGGAAGGGACATGCTTGCGCTCACCCTTCGCGGTATGAGTCGTTCCCTCATCATTGGGTTTGCAGCGGCCACCCTTTCCACATTGCTGAGTTCCGTGGTGGGTACCGCCTCGGCCTACTTCGGCGGTTGGGTGGAGCGCGTCCTGTTGTGGATTACCGATCTGATGCTGGTCATCCCGACCATGTTGATCATCGGCGTGCTGATGAGGGGCGGAGTTTCCGGCGATCTGGCTTGGGTGCTGTTGGCGCTGCTGCTCGGTCTGTTCGGTTGGATGACCACTGGTAGGGTGGTGCGCTCGCTCACACTGAGCTTGAAGAACCGAGAGTATGTGCTGGCCGCCAAGTATATGGGGCTGCCGGCGTGGCGCATCATCCTACGTCACATCCTGCCCAATATCTCATCGCTGATGATCGTTGATCTGACCCTTGGGGTGGGTTACGCGGTGCTTGGCGAGACCGGACTGTCTTTTCTGGGACTCGGCGTGCAGGCACCAGACGTGTCACTGGGCACGCTCATTTCCGAAGGCGCCGTGCTGGTTCCAACGTACAACTGGGTGTTCCTGGCTCCATCCGTGGTGCTGGTGTTTCTAGTCTTCTGCATAAACTCAGTGGGCGATGGTGTGCGCGACGCGCTCGACCCATCCAGCCAGTCCGGTGGCGTGGTAGGCGGGAAGCCTCGACGCGGGAAAGGCAGGGAAGATGTTCCGGCCAAGGGCACCGGCCTGCCGGGTGGCATTGGGCAGGCTGGTGGTGCCACCACTATGTCTGAGGACAACACCCCCCAGGGAGGTGCGCAGTGAGTCTGCTCTCTGTACGCGATCTGAACGTGACGTTCCCTTCCGAGGCGGGCGATGTGCTCGCGGTGCGCGGCATCTCGTTTGACCTGGAGCGGGGCCGCACCATGGCACTGGTCGGCGAATCTGGCTCCGGCAAGTCGGTGACCAGCTTAGCCATCATGGGGTTGCATCCCGACTTGGTCACCATCTCCGGCTCGATCACGCTGGACGGCGAGGAACTGCTGGGCAAGTCCGATGCCGAGATGAGTAAAATCCGCGGCAATCGTATCGCCATGGTGTTCCAGGACCCGCTGTCGGCGCTCACTCCGGTGTACCCCGTCGGCAATCAGATCGTGGAGACCATCCTCATCCACAACCCGGGAACTACCAAGCGGGACGCCTGGAACCGCGCAGTGGAACTGCTGACCATCGTCGGTATTCCGGATGCGGCGGAGCGAGCACGGGCGTTCCCGTTTGAGTTTTCCGGTGGTATGCGGCAGCGAGTGATGATTGCCATGGCGATGGCCAATCAGCCCGACATCATCATCGCCGATGAACCCACTACCGCGCTTGATGTCACCATCCAGGCGCAGGTGTTGGAGGTGCTGCAGCGGGCGCAGGCCGAGACCGGCGCGGCGATGATCCTTATCACCCACGACCTCGGTGTGGTTGCTGGCTATGCCGATGAGGTTACGGTGATGTACGCCGGTCGTCCGGTGGAGCAGGGCACCATCGGCGACGTTTTCTACCACCCCGCCATGCCCTACACCATTGGGCTGCTGGGCACAGTGCCGCGGCTTGACCACAAGTCCGGCGACCCGCTGCCGATGTTAGAGGGCAACCCGCCCGATGTGGTACACCTGCCGCCCGGCTGCCCGTTCGTGCCGCGTTGCCCGATGGCCGCACCGCAGTGCGAGCAAGTCGAACCAGAACTCACAGCGGTAGGAGAAGGTCATACCGCCGCTTGTGTCCGACTATCGGACGTGGTGGGCAGGGCTCATACCGAGATCTTCCGGCCCCCGCCGCTGGAACGCACCTCGCTAGCAGCTGTGCCGCGAGCCGATCGCGACACAGTGTTGGAACTCGCCGGGCTTCATAAGCATTTCCCGCTGCTGAAAGGCGCGCTGTACCGCCGCCAAGTGGGTGTGGTGAAGGCCGTCGATGGCATCGACTTGGACGTGAAAGTCGGCGAGACCCTGGGGCTGGTGGGGGAGAGTGGCTCCGGTAAGTCCACCACTCTGTTGGAGATTTTAGAACTGCTCAAGCCGCAGCGGGGCCGCATCATGGTGTTGGGCCGCGACACCGCCGCTCTCACCAAGGCGGAGCGCCGTGCCATGCGTAAGGACGTGCAGGTGGTGTTCCAGGATCCGATGGCGGCCGTCGACCCCCGGATGCCAGTGTTCGACATCATCGCTGAACCGCTGCAGGAGTTCGGTTGGAAGAAGGCGGAGGTCGAGGCTCGGGTATTCGAGTTGCTGGGCCTGGTTGGTTTGCGCCCCGAGCACGCCGATCGTTTTCCGCAGCATTTTTCTGGCGGGCAACGGCAGCGCATCGGCATCGCCCGCGCCCTGGCGCTCAGCCCCAGCGTGCTGGTGCTGGATGAGCCAGTGTCAGCGCTCGACGTGTCCATTCAGGCCGGCGTCATAAACCTGCTAGAAGCATTGCAGCACAAGCTGCACCTGTCGTATGTAATCGTCGCCCACGACTTGGCCGTCATTCGGCACATCTCCGACCGGGTGGCGGTGATGTACCTCGGCAGCATCGTAGAGATCGGCGACGTGAACACGGTGTATGACACCCCGGTGCATCCGTACACCCAGGCGTTGATCTCTGCCATTCCCATCCCGGATCCCGACGTGGAGCGGGCCCGCCAGCGCATCGTGCTGGAAGGCGACCTGCCCAGCCCGTCCGATCCGCCCACAGGCTGTAAGTTCTCCAGCCGCTGCCCCAAATTGGCGCTACTCGCTCCGGCACAGCAGGTGCAGTGCCAGGCCGAAGCTCCGGCGTTGGAACAGATCGGGGAAGGTGACCATCAGGCCGCTTGCCATTTCGCCGAGGTGCTCAAGGTTTTCTGACTTGGTGACGGTCTTCCATCTGGAAACCTGAAACCGGGGTGAGAAACTTCTCATATTTGTCGGTATCTGCTTGTAAACATTGCATTTCGTCGCTGACAAGGTGCAGTATGTTGAGAACGTTATTTCGTGTGTGGGATATCCGGCATCTTCGGTTGTCGGCGTTGTGCGCACGGAGGAATACACATCCGACTAAGGAGCTAGACAAGTGAAGAAGCTTATTCCTGTGGTTGCTGGTGCGCTGGCCTTGGGCTTGGCCCTGACCGCGTGCGGTAACGACGATACGAATGACGGACCGGGGGGGGGCACCATAACCGTGCCGGCCGATGGCTGGGATATCAACCCCAAGGCATATGAGGATCTCAAAGACGGTGGCACCATCACTATCCCGATTGCCTCTAACATCACCACCCTCAACACCTACAACACCGTCGGCAACGACGCTGAACTGACGTTTGGCTTGGGCCCGCTCACCGAGCCGTGGTGGTTCACCGACGGTACCGGCCAGTTCACCTGGAACCCGCTCTATCTCACCGAAGAGCCGAAGCCGGTGATGGAGGGTACCCAGATGGTGGTGACCATGCACATCAACCCGAAGGCTGTGTGGGCCGACGGCACCAAGATAACTGCCGAAGATTGGATCGCGACCTGGCTGGCTCTGAATGGTGAGCAGAAGGATTACGATCTCGCCAGCTCTGACGGCTGGGATCAGGTAGAGAGCGTCACCAGCTCCGATGACGGCGCTACAGTCACCATCAAGTTCCAGGCTGCCTACCCGGACTGGCTGGCCATCACTTCTGGTGGCCCGATGCGCGCAGAGTCTGTCAAGGATGCCGAGACATTCAATGACGGCTGGGGCGATCCGACGACCATCAAGGGCTGGTTCTCCGGTCCGTTCACCATCGAGAGTTTCGACAAGCCCACCAGCACGCTGACCATGGTGCGCAACACCAACTGGTGGGGCAACACCGCGAAGCTTGAGAAGATCATTCTGAAGTATGTGGCCGCCGACCAGATGGCCACCGCATTCGCCAACGGTGAGATCGATTACTACGACATCGGCAACAACGCGAGCTACTATGCGCAGGCCAAAGCTGCCGCCAACTCGACGGTGCGCGAGTCCCGTGGCCCCAACTACCGCCACTTCACCATCAACGCACAGACCCCGGCGCTCCAGGATATCAACGTGCGTCAGGCTGTGTTGATGGGTCTTGACCGCGAAGCGATCGCTGCCGCAGACCTTGCCGGCTTGCCGGTCGACACCGCGCCGATGTCGAATAACCTGTTCGTCATGGGCCAGCATGGCTACATCGATCTGGGCGAGCAGACCGGTCTGAAGTATGACGTCGAGGGTGCCAAGGCCAAGCTGGAGGCTGCTGGCTACATCATGAACACCACCACCGGTTTCTACGAGAAGGACGGCGAGCCGCTGACCCTTTTCTTCGCGGTGCTCACCGGTGTGAAGACCTCCGAGGACGAAGCGTTGATGGCGCAGAATGACCTCAAGGAGATCGGCATTGATCTGCAATTCCGCCAGATCAACACTACGACCGATTGGCCGGGCGTGTTGTACGACCACAACTTCGACATCGTCGCGTTCTCCTGGATCGGCACGCCGTTCCCGCTGAACAACATCGGTCAGATCTACGGTTGCGATGCCGACGGCACTCCGTCTGACAGCAACTTCGCGCAACTTTGCAATCCCAAGGTTGATGCATTGAAGAAGCAGATCGATACCGAAATCGATGCTGATAAGCGTCTCGAACTCGGCCAGCAAGCCGCCGAAGAGATCTGGAGCGAGGTTCACACCATTCCGCTGTGGCAGCGTCCGCAGCTTATCGGCGTGCGCGACACCCTGGCCAACATCGGCGCTTGGGGTATGGCCCGCGCGCCGTACACCTGGGTGAATGTCGGCTACGTCGCATGAGTCGCTGATTGCCCAGTCTAAGTAGACAGCAGTCTGCTTAGGTAGAGCGCGGTTTGGGGCCGTACCTGTTAGGGGTGCGGCCCCAAACTATTTGTTCCGGTCTGTGGTCTTCGACCAC
>JAIRRM010000090.1 GCA_031255975.1 Propionibacteriaceae bacterium
TCGATGTGCGAGTCCCGGGTGGCGACGATCAGGTCGTACGAGCCTGCTTCCTGGGCGGCATACGCCGTGATGGCGGCGGCGACGGCGGCCCCACCGGCCACAGCCAGCGACCCTCCCTCGCAGAAATCGTTCTGAACATCAACGATTATTAGCGCGCGCGATGTCATGTGTTCTCCTAGCCGGAATAAGGGTTGGGGAGCGGCTGGCCGTCCGCCCCGATGAAAAAGGTCGGGATGACCGGGTCGCCCCGCGACATCTTGTAACCGTCGCGGGGGAGTTCGTCCCGGGCCAAGCTGTGACGTTCGCGGGCTGCCGAGATCGGCTCTCGTCCGACAATCTCGCCGTGACGCACCAGTTCGACCAACAACGGACGGTCGTTGGAATCCGACTCGGGGCGTTTACCGACGCCGACCAGTTCGGCCTGGGCGATGCCGGAGGCGTCCAGGCGGCGCACCGCGTATTTCAACCCGCCAACGGTCGACTTAGCCGCCGACTTCTTGGCCACCGGGAGCAGTGGGGCTTGCGGGTCGGTGGATTCGGCGCGGGAGACCATCTTGTAGACAAAGCTGCAGGTGGGCGCGCCGGAACCGGTCACCAGGTTGGTGCCGACGCCGTAGCCGTCCACCGGTGTGCCGGACAATGCCGCTATCTGATATTCGTCAAGGTCGGAGGTGACGATGATCCGGGTCTTGAAGGCCCCCAATTCGTCCAGTAGCACCCGAACCTCTCGTGCGGTCGCTCTGAGGTCACCGGAGTCGATACGCACCGCGCCGAGCCCCGTACCCGCCACTTTAACCGCCGTACGAACCGCCTCGGCGATGTCGTAGGTATCAACCAGCAGTGTGGTGTTGCTTCCCATGGCCGCCACCTGTGCCTGGAACGCCTGTTCCTCGGTGTCGTGCAACAGGGTGAAAGCGTGCGCCGCCGTGCCGGCGGTGGGGATGCCGAAACGCCGTCCGGCCTCCAGATCGGAGGTGGAGGCGAAGCCTGCGATGTATGCCGCCCGGGCCGCCGCCCACGCGGCATTTTCGTTGGCCCGCCGGGCACCCATCTCAATGCAGGGGCGATCCTCTGCCATCATGGTCATCCGGCTGGCGGCGGAGGCTACCGCCGAGTCGTAGTTGTAGATACTGAGCAGCACCGTCTCTAGCAACACGGCCTCGGCGAACGTGCCGGTGACCGATAGTAGCGGGGAGCCGGGGAAGTAGAGGTCGCCCTCGGCGTAACCGACCACATCCCCCGAGAAGCGGTACCCGGCCAGGAACTCCAATGTGACATCCGACACCACGCGGTTGTTAGCTAAGAACGCCAACTCGTCTTCTGTGAAACGGAACCCCTCAATCGCGTCAAGCGCTCGGGCCACACCGGCGACCACCCCATAGCGCCGCCCCGACGGAAGCCGTCTGCTGAACAACTCGAAGACGCAACGCCGTCCTGCCGTGCCGGCTTTGATGGCGGCATCCACCATCGTCAGTTCGTAATGGTCGGTGAGCAGCGCACTTGTGCCGGCGACATCCATCCGTCCATTCTAGTGGTGCCTTCGGTGCCAGTGGAGCCGGTGCCCGTGCCGAATGTATGCCGCCCCAATAACTAGGCTGGCGGATACGGCGTCGGGGGTGTTAACCAGTGCCGCCCTCCAGTGAACGTAGAAACCGCTCGAACTCGGCGCCCAACTCGTCGGCGGTGGGGATGTCCTCTGGTCGTACCGGCAGTGCCCGCTCATTCGCCAGCGCCTCGTACTGGCCTTCCATCTGCTCGATGAGATCCCGCAACTCCTCGTGGTCGGCGACCGTGTTGGTGATCTCGGCGTCGGTGGCGGCGGCACGAGTGCCCAACTCGCCGATGGGCAGATCAAGCTCGGCGTTCTTGGCGATGCATTTGAGCAGTGCCAACGCGCCGGACGGGTATTCCATGTTGGCCAGATAGTGCGGCACATGAGCCGAAAGCCCGACGACATCGTGACCGGATTCGCCGAGCCGCAACGTGAGCAGTGAGGTGAACGACGCGCTCATCTGGAATGTGGCCGGCAGCCCGGAGCCAATCGGCAACTTGGTGGGATCGGAACCGAACATGGTGACCAGGATCGGTTTGGTGTGGGGAGCCGGGGCTGGGAAGCCTTGCGCGATGATGGTCTGCTGTACCCCGAAACGTTCGATGATCCGGGTGATGGCAGCGGCGAAGCGCTCCCATTGCAGACTGGGTTCCGGGCCGTTGAGCAGCAGAAACGGCTGGCCGGTGGCGTCTTTTACGATACGCAGCGCAATTTCGGGGGAGCGAAACGCCTCGAAATGATCCCTGTCGAATACGATCTGAGGGCGATGTCCGGCGTAGTCAAACACCTGGTCGGCGTCGAAACGGCCCACCAGACGGTGCGGCAAGGTGTTAAGCAGATGCTCGTCCAGCACTCGTTGCGCGTGTCCGGCGTCGATGTATCCACCCAGGGTGATCACCAGGGTGCGGGCGCGCAGTGGCATATCGGGCGCGTGCTCGTAACTGAACAGCAGCGTCGGATCCTGCATATTGCCTCCTCTTAGGTGCCATCTCAACGTCGGCGACCCGGTGAGTATTCCCATTCTATCGGGCCGGAGTGACTGTAGCGCGGGTGGCCATCGCTCGTTCGCGGTAGCATTGCTGCGTGAATAATGACGCTGGTGTAGCGGGCGATGTTGGTGCCACCCGCCGGGCTGCTGACGGGGCCATCCGCGCAGGGGACTTCATTGCTGCCAAAATCCGCGAAGACAACGCGACGGGCTTGTACCGCGGGCGGGTGCAGACCCGATTTCCACCGGAACCCAACGGTTATCTGCACATCGGACACGCCAAGGCCATCACCGCGGATTTCGGCATCGCCGCAGATTTCGGCGGCAGTTGCAACTTGCGGTTGGACGACACCAATCCCGATACCGAAGATGTCGAGTACGTCGAATCGATCATCGATGACATCGCCTGGTTGGGGTACACGCCCGCCAACGTGTGCTATGCGTCTGACTATTTCGAGGCGCTGTACGAATGGGCCGAACTGCTGATCCGGGACGCTAAGGCATATGTCGACGATCAGGATGCCGAGACCATCAGCGCCCAGCGGGGCGGTTTCGGCAAACCCGGGGTGGAAAGCCCCTACCGTGAACGCGATCCCGAGGAGAATCTTCGGTTGTTTCGCGCGATGCGCGATGGCGAGTTCGCCGACGGCGCGCGGGTGTTGCGGGCCAAGATCGACATGCAATCCGAGAACATGCAGCTACGCGACCCGGTGCTGTACCGCATTCGCCGCTCGCACCATCACCGTACCGGCGATAAATGGGTTATTTACCCCACCTACGACTGGGCGCATGGACAGTCCGACGCGCTGGAGGGGGTGACGCACTCCATGTGTACCTTGGAGTTCGAGGCCCACCGCCCGCTCTATGACTGGTGCCTGGAGCAGTTGCCGTTGCCGTACGAGAAACCACAGCAGTTGGAGTTCGCCAGACTGGAGTTGACGCACACCGTCACCAGCAAACGTCGGCTGCGAAAGTTGGTGGACGACGGCACCGTCACCGGCTGGGACGACCCTCGAATGCCAACGTTGGTGGGTTTGCGTCGCCGTGGTTACCCCGCCGCAGCCATCACGGCGTTCTGTACGCATATCGGCATCAACAAAACCAACTCGCGGCACGCCATCGAGGAGTTGGAAGCGTTCGTACGCACCGAGTTAAACCGCGTTTCACTACGGCGAATGGCCGTTATCAACCCATTGAGACTGGTGATCGACAACTGGCCGCAAACCGAGGAGGGTGCGCCGGTGGTGGAGTGGTTCACATTGGGCAACAACCCCGAGAACCCGGATGACGGCACCCGTTCCGTGCCGTTTGGTGGAGTGCTCTATATAGAGCGGGACGATTTCGCCGAAGTGCCACCGCCGAAGTTCTTCCGGTTATCACCAGGACGCGAAGTGCGGTTGCGTGGCGCGTATCTGGTGAGCGCCACCGACGTAGTGAAAGATGAAGCGGGAAACATTATTGAGGTGCACTGCACGTACGATCCGGCCACTCGCGGCGGCGATGCGCCAGATGGGCGCAAGGTGAAGTCCACGATGCACTGGGTGTCGGCGGAGCACGCCCTGGACGCAACGGTGAACCTTTACGAGCGGTTGTTCAGTACCGAGGTGCCCGGCGAGAGCACCGGCGAGCCATTGGACGACGTGAACCCCGATTCCTGCACCACGTTGAATTGCAAGGTGGAGGCGGCGTTAGGGGACACCGCGCCAGGTGAGGTGGTGCAGTTCGAGCGGCTGGGTTATTTCTGCAAAGACGGCCAGACCCCGATGCTGTTTCACCGTACTGTCGGGTTGAAGGACGAATGGGCGAACATTCGGAAACGAAGCGGCTGACGGCAGCAGTGGGTTTGCGGTTCCATCGGCACGCTTGCCGCGTTGTCCGATAAGGAACATTATGTCAGAAGGAAAGGTTTGGGAAGCTGATGAGAGTCGGTATTCTGACGGCGGGTGGCGACTCCCCCGGCCTCAACGCGGCGATACGCGGCTTCGGCAAGGCCGCCATCGGCGCATATGGCATGGAACTGGTCGGATTTCGAGACGGTTTCACCGGGTTGGCGCTGAACCGCGCCGTGGAGCTGCCCGCAGCCGCACTTTCCGGCATCCTTACGTTGGGTGGCACCATCTTGGGCACCAGCCGCGATAAATTGCACAAGCTCTCCCTTGACGGCCAGGTGCGTGATATGACCACGCAGGCGGCGGCCAATGTGCGTGCCAACCGGCTTGACGCGGTGGTGGTGTTGGGCGGCGCGGGCACCGCAAAGAACGCGAAACGCCTCATGGACGCTGGGGTCAATGTCGTCATGTTGCCAAAGACCATCGACAACGACATCGTGGGTACCGACACCTCATTCGGTTTCGCCACCGCCATGGAGATCGCCACGGACGCCATTGATCGGCTCCACTCCACAGCGCATTCGCATCACCGGGTCATTCTTGCCGAGTTGATGGGGCATCGCGTCGGCTGGTTGACCCTTGGAGCCGGTATCTCCGGCGGTGCCGATGTGATCTTGCTGCCGGAGATCCCGTACGACGTGGACAACGTCGCCGCCACCGTACATAGCCGCATCGAACGCGGTAGTGCCTTCTCCGTCATCGCCGTCGCCGAGGGCGCGCGTGATGTACACGACAGCGCCGAATATGCCGAGGCGCGTGCCATGGTGAAGTCCGCCGTAACCTCTACTGAACGCAAAGCCGCAAAGGCACATCTGGCGGTAGTCGAGTCAGCGCAACGGGAACACACCTTCAAGCTGGCGCATGAACTGGAGCGGGCCACCGGTCTGGAGACCAGGGTCACCATTCTGGGTTACGTACAGCGCGGTGGCTCCCCCGGTGCCGCAGATCGGATGTTGGCCACCCGGGTCGGTGCCGCCGCCGCCGCCATGGTAAACGATGGCGTGTTCGGCGTGATGGCCGGGGTACACGGCAACGCCGTGGAGCCGGTGCCGCTATCCGACGTGGCCGACCGGACGAAGACCGTACCGTTGGATCATGACTGGATCAGCACCGCCCGCAAAGTCGGCACCGGGTTGGGTGATTAACGGCCAACCGCCGCGCAGGCATCAAAAATCGCCTCTGACAACGTGGGATGCGCGTGTATCGTGGCGGCGATCTCTTCGACGCGCAGTTGATAGCGTTGTGCCAGCACCAACTCTGGGATGAGTTCGGCGGCGTCCGCGCCAAGGATGTGGGCACCGAGTAGTTCGTGGGTGGCGGCGTCTGCGATCACCTTGACGAATCCGACCGACTCCCCCGACCCGACCGCCTTCCCGTTCGCCGAGAACGAGAACTTGCCCACGGCCACGTCATAACCAGCGCTCACCGCCTGTATCTCGGTGTAGCCGAAACTGGCCGTTTGGGGCTGGCAGTACATGGCGCGTGGGATCATGCGGTAATCCAACGGTGCCGGGTTCAACCCGGCGATGGCCTCGGCGGCCACCCGCCCCTGTGCGGATGCGGTGTGGGCCAGCATTAGCTTTCCGGTGACGTCCCCGATGGCGTACACCCCCGGCACATTGGTGCGCATCTGTTCGTCGATGGCGATAGCGCCATGCTCGTCCAACTCCACCCCGGCGCGCTCCAGACCGTATCCGGTGACACGCGGCTCAACGCCGATGGCCTGCAACAGCAACGCCGCCTGTAGCGCCCGGCCCTCTCCCCCGCCTACCGGCTCGACTTTAACCTCCACCCCGCCGAACACGTCGGTGGCGCTCACCACCTTGGTGCCAGTCAGTACTTCGACGCCACGCTTGCGGAACGCCTTGGTCAACTCGTCGCTGACCTCACGCTCCTCGGCGGGCGCGAGCCGTTCCAGATACTCGACGATGCTCACTTGAACCCCGTACGAGCGCAACAGCGACGCGAACTCCAACCCAAGGGCTCCAGAGCCTGCGATAACGACGGATTGCGGCAGCCGCTCTGCCATGATGAGTTCCTGGTAAGTGGTGCTGGCGTTGCTTCCCACCGTGCCGGGCAGTTTTTTCGCAGTCGCACCCACCGCGATGATGCAGCTATCGCAGGTGATGGTGCGATCCGCCGCGCCAGGGCTGGTCACCAGCAGTTTGTGACCGTCGATAAAGCTGCCCCAACCGTCTATCTCGGTGATGCCATGACTGCGCATCAGGAAGTGCACGCCGTTGGTCAGTCTTTCGACAGTGTCCCGACTGTGACGGTACGCGGGGCCGTAAGCCACCTGTGGCGCGCCACCGATGCCGTACTCCTCCGCATGGTGCAACACCGTGTCAGCGACGGCGGCGTGGTGTAGTAGCGCTTTGGTGGGGATGCACCCGACATTGAGACACACTCCGCCCCACCAACGTCCTTCAATGACCGCGACCCGCTGCCCCAACTCTGCGGCCCGTACCGCAGCCACATAGCCACCCGGCCCAGCACCTAATACCACCACATCGAAGTGTTCGCTCATGGCTCAAGTTTAGAGTGCCCACTGCCACTCCCCCGTCCAGGTGTGCGGCGGTGGAGTCTAGCGTACATGTCATCTCATAAATGAGATATTCACTGATTCTTTTGGTAGGCTGACGATATGACCGAGATCTCTCCTGTGTATATCGGCTCGCTCATCCGGGACGCCCGCAAGCAGCGTGGCCTGACCCAAGCAGCGCTCGCAGACGCGCTCGGCACCTCGCAAAGCGCCGTTGGACGCATTGAGTCCGGCAACCAGAACCTCTCCATCGAGATGATAAACCGCATCGCCTCGGCGCTGGAAACCACCGTCATCCCAACCAGAACCACCGGCGCGATGAACTACCGCATCGCCGGACCAACGACCTTGCAGGGTTCCATCGCCACCCGATCATCCAAGAACGCCGCCGTCAGCCTGATGTGTGCCTCACTACTGAACCATGGCACCACCGTGCTGAAGGGTATCGCGGACATCGAAGAAGTGGCCCGCATCGTGGAGGTGTTGGAATCCATTGGGGTCTCGGCCACCTGGTCACAGGGTGCGGACGAAGAACGTAACCTCACCCTGCGCCGCCCCATGACACTCGATCTTGCCAATATGGACGAGAACGCCGCCCGGCTCACCCGTTCCATCATCATGTTCCTAGGGCCATTGCTGCATGAGGTACGTGACTTCACCCTGCCGTACGCCGGAGGCTGCAAGTTGGGACAGCGCACCGTGCAACCCCATCTACAGGCGCTACGGCATTTCGGGCTCGACGTCACCGCCCACGACGGCTGCTATCACTGTGTCGTTACCCCGGACAGCCGCCCCAAGCGTCGCATCGTGTTCACCGAACGCTCCGACACCGCCACCGAAAACGCGCTCCTCGCGGCGGCGCTGCAACCTGGTGTTACCGAGATCCGCAATGCCAGCCCCAACTACATGGTGCAGGATTTGTGCATTTTTCTAGGAAAGCTGGGGGTGCAGGTGGGTGGCATCGGCACCACCATCCTGGTGGTAAACGGTGTCGGACACATCGATGTAGATGTGGAGTACGACATCTCCGAAGATCCGATCGAATCGATGAGCCTACTGGCCGCCGGTATCGTCACCCAGTCCGAGTTGACGGTGCAGCGCTGTCCCGTAGAGTTCCTGGAGATCGAACTGGCCACGCTCGGTGAGAACATGGGGCTGGATTACTCCACGAGCCGAGATTATCCCTCCCATAACGGCTACACCCGGCTGGTAGATGTGACGGTACGCCCCTCGCAGTTGCACGCACCGCAAGACAAGATCCATCCGATGCCCTTCCCCGGACTCAACATCGACAATCTGCCGTTCTTCACCGTGATCGCCGCCACCGCGGCGGGCACCACGCTGATCCACGATTGGGTGTACGAAAACCGCACTATGCACTACATGAAGCTCGCGGAATTGGGAGCTGACATGCAGTTACTCGACCCGCATCGGGTACAGATCACAGGGCCTACCAACTTCCGTGCCCGCGAGATGTTCACCCCGTCGGCGCTGCGCCCGGCGGTGTGCGCCATGATCGGCATGATGGCGGCCAAGGGTGTGAGCGTACTACGCGATGTGTACGTCATCATGCGCGGCTATGAGGCGCTGCCAAAGCGGTTGAACGCCCTCGGCGCGAACATCGAGGTCTTCCACGAGTGAATGCGGTTACGCCAACCGTTCGGCGGTGAAGGTGTAGCCGGGCGCGACGATGGCGTCTTGCGCCTGCACCAGGCGTAGTTCCACCCCGCCCAACTCGTCGGTGATCTTTAGCACCGAATAGACGATGGACGCGGTGGTGCCGAGCGCGTCTTGCAAGGTGGCACCTTGCAGCAGTTGGGCCAGGAACATGGCGGCGGTGAGATCACCGGAGCCCACGAAACCAGAACCGGCGAAGGTGCGATCGATGAGCGGAGTTTCCACCTTCCAGCAACCGGTAGCGTCTACCGCGATCATGCGTACGAAATCGGCTCGGTCGCCGGTCTCCTGGGCGCTGGTGACCAGTACCGTTTCGGGGCCGAGGTCGCGCAGCGCTTGGGCTGCGGCCACGATGTCGGCCAGCGTGTCGGTGGGCCGTCCGGTGATGTATTGCAGCTCAAACAGATTGGGGGTCATGATGTCGGCCCGCGGCGTCACCAGATCGCGCATCATCTCCGGAATGCCGGGAGCGGCGTAA
>JAIRRM010000201.1 GCA_031255975.1 Propionibacteriaceae bacterium
AGTTGGTGCGCACCTTGGGGGTATGGGCACCGGGTGGTTGCGGCTCGTGAAGCGCGCCTGCCGGAGATACCCGTTCCACCGGGGTGCGTACCAACCTTTTGTAGACAGAAGAAGATAGCGCTCAGATGGCATCGTCCCGGCTCCCGCGCACCGTATGGGTGGTGGCGGCGGTTGATTTTCTTATCGGTGTTGGTTTCGGCGTCATGTCGCCGGTGCTGCCGGTGTACGTACGGCTTTTCGGCGTCTCCAGCTTCCTAGTGGGGCTGGTGGCGGCATCGCTGGCCATCGTACGCATCACCACCTCGCCGGGGGCGAGTTGGTTGCTGAAGTATCTGAAACCGCGCGAGATGCTGCTTGTAGGCAACGCCATGTTGGCGATCACCACCGGGCTGATGGGCGTCGCCGATTCGTATCTACCTATTCTTATCTGGCGCGGCTTGGGCGGCCTCGGCTCGGCGCTCAACGGGGTGGCGTCGCTGGCGTTGGTGTTCGAGAGCGCCCCGGCGTCGCAACGTGGCCGGGCCAACTCGCTGGTGGGCGGTGGCTATATCGTGGGCGGTATGGCCGGGCCGGCCATCGGTGGCATCGTGGCGGGCATCTCCATTCATGCCCCGTTCTTCTTCTACTCGGCCACGTTGGCGGTCTCTGTCATCTTTGTGATGCTCACCATCCCGCCCACTCCGGCTGGGATACCTGAGCAACGGCGGCGAGTGGCTGAATCCGCGCTAGGGTTTCGCGAACTGCTACGTGAATCGCGCTATCGGGCGTCGCTCGCTATCAACTTCGCCGGGCAGTGGCAGGCAAACGGGGTGCGTAACCTGGTCATCCCGCTGTTCGTAGTGGAGGCGCTGGGGCTCAGCACCGGGCGTACCGCGCTGGCGTTCACCATCGCCGCCGTCATTCAGTTCGCGTTCATTCAGCCACTCGGGTGGGCCTGTGATTATTTCGGGCGGCGGCTGCCACTCATGGTGGGGTTGTCTGTGGTGATCGTCACCGGCACTTTGGTAAACATGTTCGATTCATTCTGGGTGATGGTGGTGCTGCTCTGTGTGTTCAGCGTCGGCTCCACACTGCTCGGTTCGGCGGGGCAGTCGCTGTTGGCGGACGTGACACCACCAAACTCCGGAGGCGGCTTGGCCGGTTGGCAGATGGTGGGTGATGCCGGGTGGATTCTGGGCCCGCTGATAGCTGGCGCTTTGCTGGACGTGTTTCCGATGTGGACGGCCTGGGCGGTTGGCACCGGCCTGTACACGATATGTCTTGGAATGGTGTGGCGCATGGACGAGACGCGCCCTGGTGGCGGATTGCCGTATTCGCAGGGGAAGTCTGTGGCGGCGGATTCTGTTGTGTTGAGCGCGTAGCGTCGTGCGTTTTCTTTCGCGCGAACTGGGTGAGTGGGCGAATAGCTGAGCCTCGCCCCACCGCTGTGCAGCCGGTGGGTTCTAGAATCATGGATGTGGCCGAGTCCCGTTCTGATGCCGCGCTGCGGCGCTCCGGCACGCTGCTGATGCAGCAGCGTTGGCGTGATGCCGTGGAACGGCTACGTCCGGCGCTCATCGGAGACCCTGACAACGCGCGGCTGTGGGCGCGGATGGCGGTGGCACAGGCGGCCGATCCGGCTGAGGCGGTGGCGGCGGAGGAGAGCGCCAAAAAGGCGATGAGCCTTGCCCCCGAAGACCCGGAGATTCTGGAAGCCTATGGCGGACTGATGCTCGACCTGGGGCATCCGTGGCGGGCGCTGGTGGCGCTGCGCAAGGCGGTACGGCTACTCCCGGGATCGGCGCTGGCACATGCGTTGCTGGCGCGGGCGTTCCACGCGCTGCACCGCACCGATGCGGCGGTGAATGAGGCGCGGGAGGCGGTACGGCTGGCTCCCATTGAGGCGTCGTATCGTATCGTGCTGGCCGAGGTGCTGCTGGTGGGGTGGATCGCCGACGAGGCGATGGTGGAGGAGGCGCGCGAGCACGTAAACGTCGCCATGTATTTGGAGCCCGAATCGGTACATACGCTGTCGCCGCAATCCGCCGAGGTGTTACACGCGTTACGACAACGGCAGACGCACGAGTTCGTTGCCGCCGAGGCCCGGCTGGCACATTGGTCGATTCTCACTGGACGGCTAGTGGCGGTGTGCCAGGTGGTGTTGCTGACGGTGTTGTTGCTTCGAGTGGTGCCCCCGGCACTGATCGCCGTGGTGCTGGCGTTCACCGGCTGGCTGCTTATCATGGCGTCTATTGCCCGTGGTTGGAAGAAGCTCGGCGACGTGGGCCGCTCCGATCTGCGTTACCTGATGCGAGCGGCGTTCGGCGTGGTGGTGAGCCGTTTCATTCGGGTGTTCGTGGCCTGGGTGTTTCCCATCGTGGCGGTGTTGCCGCTGGCGGTGACGTTCCTGCCGCAGTATCCGTGAGTTTAGCTGGCTACGGTATGAATCCGGTGGCGGCAAGGTAGTCCGGATTGCCCGGCGATGCGTCGCACTGTTTTCTTGATAGAGGTTTGGTCTAGAACCCGAGTTCGCTGTGCGATGTCAGTCGTGCCGGCCGTGAGGCTTGGGCGAGTGGGCGGTTCCAGGTGTTTCTTGTTCGGGTTTGAGGCCGCGCCCTAGTGGGTGCGGTCTCAAGCTGTGTGTGGGGTTGTGGTGGGATTCCGGCTCGGGGGCCGGAATGACGAACGATGGATTGGAATGACGGGGGATGGGTGGGTCGGGATGGTGGATGGTGTGGGGGATTCCGGCTCGGGGCCGGAATGACGGGAGATGGGTTGGGATGACGGAGGATGGGTGGATTACGGCTGGGTACGCGCCTGATGCGGTGAACTGGCATCAGCTCAATTCATCCAGCAGTCGCCGCATCTTGTGATAGCTGAGCTGTCCAGGGGCGGAGGCTTCTCCCAGTGTTGCGAAGGTGGCGCAGGAGCCAAACAGATGCCCGACGGCGCGGCTTGCCACCCCGAGTTTGCCCATTGAGACGGCGATGGTCGGCACCTCGTAGCGTTCGGTGAATCGGGCCACGCTTTGCAGCAGCGCCGCCACGTCGCTGGGGCAATGCGGGGTGACGGCGAGCTTCACGGCACCGTCGCCGAGGGCGGCGCACTGTTCCAGCAATCCGTACATGTCGTCGGGGCTGGGAGTGCCGGCGAAGTCGTGGTGACTGATGATGGTTCCGGCCAGGTCGCGCAGGCTATGACGTAGCTTCATGGCCGCCGCGGTGCCGGGGTGGTGCAGTTCCACATCCACGTAGTCATCGCTATCCAGGGCGTCGATGGCGACTCGCAGTGTGGTGAAGGCGTACTCCTCGGCGGAAAGCTGCCCTAAGCCGCCCTCGGCGGTGGAACGGATGGTGAAGATCAGCGGTTTGCCGGTGATCTCTTTGATACGTCGGGCTACGGCGACCACCTCGGGCATGTCGTCCAGCTCGGTGAAACAATCGGCACGCCACTCGACGAGGTCGGCGGCGGTCACGGCGATGGCCACAGCGGCCTCGCGGATGGCAGGGCGGGTCTTGCCGGTAATCGGCACGATAACCGCGGGGTGTGTGGGGAAATGACGCAGTATGCCCATTTCGTCAACTCTACTCAGCGGGCAGAAGACGTAAAACGGAAAACACCGCTCAGCCAAACACCAGTATCAACACCGCGGCGGCGACCACCACGATGGCGCATATGATGGCGCGGGCGATGGCCCCTTTGCGTCTCACTTTCTGCCACGCCTTGTTACGCGGCATATCGAAGGTGTATCTCATCGGCGCATCACCTCAGGCAACCAGGCCGTATAGCCGGTCTCCGGCGTCACCGAGACCCGGCACGATGTAGCCCTTTTCATTCAACCGCTCGTCCAACCCGGCGACGACCAGGGTGAGCGCCAGCCCCAGCTTCGCGGCGAGTTCACGGCAGCGCTCCACACCCTCGGGGGCGGCCAGCAGGCAGATGGCGGTGATGTCGGACGCGCCACGCTTGGCCAAGAACTCTATGGCGGCGGTCAGCGAGCCGCCGGTGGCCAGCATCGGGTCGAGCACGAACGCCTGACGCCCTTCGATGTCGGCTGGCAGTCGCTCGGCGTATGTGAACGGCTCCAGGGTTTCTTCGTCACGCACCATGCCCAGGAAACCCACTTCGGCGGTGGGGATGAGACGGGTGATGCCCTCCAACATGCCCAGCCCGGCACGCAGGATGGGCACCACCAGTGGGCGTGGTTCGGCCAGCCGTACGCCGACGGTCGGGGCGACCGGGGTGGTGATGGTCCACTCGGTGACGCGCATGGTACGTGTCGCCTCGTACGCCAATAACGTCACCAACTCCTCGACGAGTTGGCGGAACACCGGTGACGGAGTGTCGGTGGCACGTAATCTGGTGAGTTTGGTGGCGACGAGTGGGTGGTTGGCGACAATCAGTTCCATGGGGTTGAGTCTAGTGGTCTGTTGCCCTGAGCGGTGAGGTTCGTGGTACGCGGTGAACCTGGTTGTGTCGGCGTCAAACGACACCAGGGACGTACCGCCTCACTTTGTTATGTCTTGTTACGTCGTGGCGAGACCCTGAGGTTACCCGTCGACGTGCCCACAGAACGATAGAACACCGATGAAGCTGAGGGCCGGAGCATGTTTCCATCCACCGTTGCTTTATGGTTTGAGGTAGCCTAAACCCACCATCTCTGCAACGATGGAGGGGCGGGAGGAGTGCGCATGAGCGATTACGAAGATGAGTTGGCCGATATTGACGACGTAGACGACCTGCTCGACGATGAGTTGGACATTGACGACGACGTGGTGTCTGATGATTTCGACGACGGTGACGACGACGACGATTACGAAGACGCGACCGTGGACGAGATCGACTTCGTGGCCGCGCTCTACCGTGAGGACGGTTTGCCGCAAGTGGCTCCGATGGCGTTCGCGCTTGCCAATGACCTCCACGACCTCATCACCATGCTGCGCCGTTTCCCCGGCGACGCCGGGGCCACCGGAATCGTCTCCATCAACGGAGAGTTTTTCGTAATCGCCCGGGTGCGTGGCCGCGACGTGCGGGTGTTACTCAGTGATGGCGTGGCCGCGAACGACTGGCCCATCGCCCGTGACGTGGCCGACTTTCTGGGTAGCGACATCCCCGACGAAGACGAAGACCCCGAACCGATGGGCGACCTCGGCCTTTTCTCCGACGTCGGGCTGCGCGAGTTCGACATGGAGACCATCATCGGCGACCATGACGACGATTCCGAGGAGATGGTGCGCCGTATCGTGAAGCGCCTCGGCTACGAACAGCCCTTCAGCGCCGCCATCGTAACCGAAGACTAGCTGCCGGTTTCGCCGTATCCGCCCCAGGTGTTTTCCATCCAACCACCTGGACGTTTTGGACGTTATGGGTTGTTTGGACGTATGATGGCAGGTATCTGGAGGTGTTCCAGAACGGATCGAGAGGGCGAACAATGGGTGTCATCGTCAACGAAGCCGCGTTGGAACAGGTACGCGCGCCGGCGGATGAGACGGTAATGCCGCCGGTGGACACCTCTGGTCTGGATGAACTGCGTAGGATTCTTGCAAAGATCGAGCCGTTGCCCCGGCTGATGGGGCCGGATGGCGAAGAGACGCCTTTGCCACGCGAGGTGTACGACGGACTATTGCGGGTAGTTGAGGCCATGGCGGCAGGTGCGGCGGTCACCATCGCTCCAGTCTCGTTGCGGCTTAGCACCAGCCAGGCCGCTGATCTGCTGGGTGTTTCACGACAAACTTTGGTACGGCTGCTGGACAAAGGGGTGATCCCCTACGAGAAACCGAGTAGACACCGGCAATTGCGGCTCAGTGATGTGTTGGCATACCAACGCCGCAATCACTATGAACGCCGCGGTATCTTGACCGGCATGACTCGGCAGGCGGTTGAGGACGGCCTGTATGGGTCTTCGTACGAAGAGTTCCGCGAAGCCCTCGACCAGGCACGGAAGCAGCGGTAGTGTTCGCGGCGGTTCTCGATGCCAACGTGCTCGTGCCCCTTGCGCTCGCGGATACGTTGCTACGTACGGCAGAGGTGGGGTTGTACCGCCCGTTCTGGTCGCTCAGAATCCTGAATGAGGTCAAGCAAGCTATCGTGAAGGTGAAGCCGGACGTTGCCCCTACGAGAATAGACGCGCGGTTGGCGGATATGCGGCGGGTGTTTCCAGACAGTTGTGTCTTTGGCTGGGAGGTGTTAGTAGATCAGGTGACGTCGCCAGATGAGAATGATCGACACGTCGTGGCCGCCGCTCGTTTGGCGCGTGCCGACGTCATCGTCACCCGTAATCTCACTGACTTTCCGGTTGATTCCCTTGCGCGATGGGATCTGGAGGTAGTTGATCCAGACTGCTTCCTGCTCGACATGTTGGACATGTTTAAGCCCGTTGTATTGCGGGTGATACGGGAACAAGCCAGCGACAAAACTCGCCCTCCGCTAGCGGTGGAGGATGTGCTTATCGCGTTGGGGCGCGCCGGTGTCCCCGGGTTTGCTAGGCAGGTTGGTTCACTGTTCAGGAGCTAGCTCCGCCAGGCTTGCCATAGCCGCGCGTATTCCCCGGCGGCGGCCATCAGGTCGGCGTGAGAGCCCAACTCCACGATGCGACCGTCCTCAACCACGGCGATACGGTCGGCGTCATGGGCGGTGTGCAGTCGGTGAGCGATGGCGACCACCGTACGTCCAGTCAGCAGCGCGTTCATGGCTCCCTCGACATGACGAGCAGTCGTCGGGTCGATGAGAGAGGTGGCTTCGTCCAGCACCAGTGTGTGCGGGTCGGCGATCACCAGGCGCGCCAAGGCGATCTGCTGCGCTTGCGCCGGGGTGAGCGAATAGTTTGACGAGCCGATCATGGTGTCAATGCCGTCGGGGAGTTTGTGTACCCACTCGGCGGCCGCCACGGTAGAGAGCGCCCGCCAGACGGCGGCATCATCCGTGGAATCCTCCCTGGCCAACACGATGTTGTCGCGGATCGTGCCGACGAACACGTGGTGCTCCTGGGTGACCAATGCCACCTCGGTGCGCAGCCGCTCCAACGGCAGCCGCATCACGTCCACGCCGCCCACTTCGACGACGCCCTCGCGTGGCCCGTTGATACCGGCCAGCAGCCGTCCCAGGGTGGACTTTCCGCCGCCAGACGGCCCCACCATGGCGAGCCGTTCGCCGGGCCGTAGATCAAGGCTGACATCATGCAGCACATCGTGGCCTTCGCGGTAGGCGAATCTGAGGTCTTTGGCGACAAGATGGCCGTCCACGGGTGCCGCGTCCGGGTCGCTCTCACGGTCGGGCGGCACCGACGAGATTCCGATGAGCCGGGAGGTGCTGGCCACCCCTACCTGCAACTGGTTCACCACCATTATCATCATCTCGATGGGGTTGACCAGTTGCTGCAAATACAACGTGGCGGCGGTGATCTGCCCCAGCGTCACCAGGTCGGCTCCGTAACCGATGGTGCCGATTATCACCGCGAACACCAGCGGTAGCCGGTGCGCCAGCCCGGTGATGAAGAATAGTTCACTGCGAAGCGACAGGGTGTACGTCTCGGCTTGGGCTGCGGCCTCGATGTCGTCGTCCGTCAGCGCCACGCGGGTGTCGCCCAGCCGAATAGCTTCGACGGTACGCGCCCCCTCCACCGTCTCGGTGAGCGTCGAATTGATACGTGAATAGGTGTGCCCCTCGGCGATGTAGCCTTTCGGCCCCCAACGCAGGTAGCGGCGCATGGCAATCCACAGCAGTATCCCGGTAAACAGCAGCGGCAGCGCCAGCAACCACGAGTTCACAAACAGCGCCACCATGGTGAACAGCAACGTCATGCCGGTGATGACGAAGCGGGGGAGCGCCCAGCGCACCGCCCCGGCCATGGAACCGACATCACGGGTGACGCGGGTCACCAGATCGCCGGTGGAGGCACTCTCCACCCGCGACAGCGGCAACTTCAACACCCAGCGGATCACGTCTTCGCGGGCTTCGGCGAGCATCCCGTGACCAAGCACGGCGGACGCCCGGCGTGCCACCAGTTGCAGCACCGCCTGGGCGATGGTGATTATCAGTACGATCAGCACCACCCGATTCACCTGGGCGAGCATGGCAGCCTCGGTTTCGCCGCTGGTCAGGTCGTCTATCAGAGCGGAGAGCAAAAGCGGCGCGATCAGCCCGGCGACGGCGGCCCCACCGTTGGCGATCAACATGGCGGCGATGAGCCCCTTGCGGCTTTTCAGCATTCGCCCCGTGAAGGCATACACCGCGGGGGCGTCGGCTACCGGAAGGCCGCGTTTCGGGTTACGGCTGCGCGTGTACACCTCGTCGGCGTGCGCCCGGCGCATCCGATGGCGAGAGACGAACTCCCGCAGTCGCGCCAAAAGCGAACCAGCGATAGGGCTTGTCAGACGGGAATCCACCTGCGAGGTACGGGGAGCGCCGTCCCAAGTGGAAGCGGAGCCGGGGAACATCTCTGCCATCAGCTCCCCGCTTTCGTATCTGAAACCGGCGAGTCTGAAGGTACGTCGAATCCGCGCGTCACCACGGCCCGATACGCCGGGTTGGTGGCCAACAGGTCGGAGTGGGTGCCTTCGGCGACGATACGACCCTCGTCCAGCAGCGCCACCTTGTCTGCTTGCCGCAGCCACAGTGGCGACACGGTGGTGGCAATCGTGGTGAGGCCCTTACGGTAGCCGGGCAGTCGGGCGGCGATACGGGCTTCGGTGTGGGCGTCTACGGCGGAGGTTGGCTCCACCAACACCGCCACTTCGGGGGCGGAGAGCAACATCCGCGCCAATACCAGGCGTTGCCGCTGTCCACCGGAGAGACCGCGACCACGTTCATCGATCACCGACTGCCAGCCGTCGGGCAGCGAATCCCACACGTCATCGGCGCTTACCGTGTAGAGCGCCAGTTCGGCCTCGTCGCGATCATGGGTGCCGGTGGGGTCGAGGGCTTCGCGCAGCGTCCCGGCGAACACGCCAGGTGAGGCGTCTGAAACCGCGATACGGCGTCGTACCTCGTCCAACGGCATGTCGGTGAGGTCAACCCCGGCCAAGGTGACGCCCCAAGGGGCTTCGGCGTGGGTTTCATCGGCGGCGGCGATACGTGCCCGCCGCTCGGCCTTCTTACGGCGGTGTTCGCGCGCGGCTTTGGAGCCCTCGGGTTCCTCGTCGTCTTCTTCGGCCTCTTGAGTGCTGGGCAGGTAGCGTCCCAGCCGGTCGGCCAATTTGGCGGCCTCGTCTGGGTCGGCGGAGACGATGATGGTGAACTGCCCCTGCGCGGCGGTGAATCCAGTGGCGGTGTCCACCAGGAAATCGTCGTGTCCGCTCCCGGTTGGGGTTCCCTGTGGTTGCCGACGCGACGGGTCGGGGTTCGCCGCGGCCCACGGCGGACGGTGCCGCAGCAGGCCGATGGTTTTGTCGGCGCTCACCAATCCGGCGATCCAGCGTTGCGCACCCTCGAACAGGAGCCAGAACGGGTTGAGCAGAAACACCGCGTATCCGAAGAAACTCACCAACTGGCCTACGCTGAGCCGTCCGGCGATCATCTCGGATGCCCCGGCCCAGGTGAGCAGTACCAGCAGCACGCCAGAGAGCAGCACCGCGGACGAGTCCACCGCCGCCCACCAGGTGCCAACCCGTACGCCTGCCTCGCGTACCCGCTGCGACTGCTTGGCGTAGTTGTCGCCGAAGGTACGTTCCCCGCCGATGCCGCGTAGGATTCGCAGCCCGGCCACGATGTCAACCGCCATGCCGGTGAGCTTGGACGAACGCTCCCGCTCGGCCAACTGCGCCTTCTGTACCGGTTTCAGGATGGGGGCCGCCCCTACCACGATGATGGGGCTGGCGATCAGCACGATGAGCCCGAGCCGTACGGATTCACTCAACACCAGCATCACGACCACCGCGAAACTGGTAAGCGCCGAGAGCACTCTGGCCGCAGTGTGGGCGGTCGCGCCGATGGTGTCGGCGTCACCAGAGGCGATGGAAAGCATCTCGCCCGGTGGCACCCGGCGGGTTATCACATGCCCGAGTTGCGCCACCTTGCGGGCGACCAGCTTCATCATACGGAACATGGCGATGAGCCAGTTCGCCACCTCGGCACCGATTTGGATGGCGTCTGCGGTAACCGAGATGAGGATGGTTATTGTGAGCAGCCCGCACCACAGCAAAGTGCGGCCCATGTCCTGCGCGCGCACCCCTTCGTCGATGGCGCGTCCCAGAAACAGTGGGGCCAACATGCCAGGCAGCAGCCACAACACGCACACCAACCACATGATTGCCACCTGTGGAAGCTGACGGCCCACCGTCCACAGCAGAAATCTGGCGGGGCTACGGGTGTCGGGCACTTCCTCGTCCGGGCGCGGAGCGACGCCGCGTACCGAAGATGTGTACGCGGTGACCCGTGGCGGAAACCCGAACATAACGGGCTAACTCTACTTGGGGCCTGCTTGAATCCGGCAAGACAATGGGCAACGGCGGGGCAGCGATTTCGATAAGTTCAACCGGCGGCGGAGCCTGAGTGGCGGACGGTTGTGGCAGGCCTAAACTATGCCGGTGGCATACGGCGCACACCCGTCATCTTCCGGTGTCGTGGTTCACGGTGTGGGCGCGCACAAAGCCGTCGATACTGCCGCTGCCCATCGTCCAGACCAGGTATCCATCGGCGCGTAGCCTGGCGATTTCGGCGCTCAGAGTGTCGTCCAGCTTGCCGGGGGCGCGGTCTACGGGGCCGCTCAGTTCGGCCAGGAACTCCTCCGGAGTGATGATGGGCAGGGTTGGATCTTCGCGGGTGAGGAACGTGGGTAGCCAGCGCAGCACCGCGATGTCGGCGAAAGTGTCGCGGTACATATGCCGCACCAGATGCTGTCTGGTGTTCTGGTGCGGCTGGTAGATGGCAGCCACGCCCTTGAATCCGCTGGCGGAGGCCACCTCGCGGGCGATCTCCATCGAAGCGACCACCTCGTCTGGGTGATCCACATGGTCGGAATAAAGCCCGGGTAACAGTTGTTCGGAGCGGCGACCCACACCTGGGAACGAGTTCACAGCGGCCCAAAGCGCGTCTTCTGGCTTGTCAGGTAGCATTTCGCGTAAAGCGGCGACCGCGAGAGTGGCGTCGATACGGCGTACCGCGCCAAACACCGTGGCCCGCGGATCGGCGTCCAAACCCTCGATCACCTTGCGGCTTTGGGCACGGAACTGCTCGAAGGCGGCGTAGTAGTCGGCGGCGGTGGGGTAGACATCGGGGTGATCCCAACTCACCGACGTGATGAGCGTCAGCCAGGGGTGGAACGCCAGGAAGTTGCGGTCATATTCATCGGCTTCGTAGATGAAATAGCGTGCGCCATCTTGATAGCTGCCAGCCGGGCCCCAGGGTGGCGCGCCACCGACGATGTATGCGGCGGGTAGGCCGAGGGCATACATCGCCCAGGCGAGCATCGACGAGGTGGTGGTTTTGCCGTGGGTGCCGGCGACAGCCACCAGTTCGAGGCCACTCGTCTCGATGAGGTACGCCAACAACTCGTCGCGTTTGCTCACTTTGAGGTCAAGATCGCGGGCGGTGGCCAGTTCGGGGTGGTCTTTCGCAAGCGCGGAGGTGTGTACGTACCAATCGATGCCGGTAGCGTCCGAGCCGGCTAGCTCCCGCAGAAAGCCGCCATCTTGCTTGCCCAAACAGAGTGTCGCGCCGCTGCCGGTGAGTTCGGCGGCATCGCCCAGTTCGGCGTCCGATCCGTACACGGTGTGCCCCAGATCGGCGGCCAGCCGTGCCAACGGCCCGATGCCAGCGCCGAGAACCCCCGAGAAGAAGATACGCATGGGTACATTATCTACGCTGAACTCCGTCCACCCATAGCTCGGGGTTTGGCGTCACGGCTTGGTACAACTAGCATTGTCGGGCAGGCTTTGACAACTAGGAAAGGACCGTCTGTGGGTTCGGTCATCAAGAAGCGCCGCAAGAGGATGGCGAAGAAGAAGCATCGCAAGCTGCTGAAGAAGACGCGGATTCAGCGTCGTCGCGCAGGTCGCTGATTCGGCTTCACCAGGGCAATCGATGGCCGTCACCGCTCGTGTCAATGGCTTGAGCGCGCTGGTTCATGTCTGCCGTCACGGTGAGGTTTATAACCCCGACGGCGTGCTGTACGGGCGGTTGCCCGGCTTCCACCTCTCCGCCAACGGGCGGGCCATGGCGGCGCGGCTGGGCGAGTATTTCGCCGCTTCCCCCTTGTCGATGTTGCGTTCGTCGCCGCTGGAACGCGCTCAAGAGACGATGGCCCCCATCGCCGCCAACCACCCCGAACTAGAGGTGCTCATCGATGAACGCCTCATTGAGGCAGACACTTACCAGCAGGGTCAGGTGGTGGCCGGACGTAAACTGCTGCGTAACCCCCGTAACTGGCTGCTCTATCGCAACCCGTGGCGGCCCAGTTGGGGGGAGCCGTACGCCGAGATGGCGCGCCGGATGTTGAGTGTCGTCGAGCACACCGCCGCCGCCGTCGGCCCCGGTGGCGAGGCGGTGCTTGTCAGCCACCAGTCGCCCATCTACACCTGCCGTCTCGCGGCGGAGCGCAAACCGTTGCCGAATCTTGATTTCCAACGCGAATGCATACTGGGTTCCGTCACCACTTTCGAGGTGGTAGACGGGGACATCGTCGCGGTGCACTATGCCGAACCCGCCCGCGACCTGCTGAGATCCGATCCGCATAAGGCACTTTCGACGGGTGCCGAGGAGTGAGCGCGCGGCGGATTATTCGCCGCGCTAGTAGCGCCCGTGGCGGTCGCGCTGGTTGAGGCAGTGTCCGGGATCGCCGGGTGAAGTGGTTGAAGCCGTATCGGTTGGGCTTGTAGAAATCTTGCGC
>JAIRRM010000163.1 GCA_031255975.1 Propionibacteriaceae bacterium
ATTCGGGGTATTCGAGACGGGATCGGATTGCCGTCTGCAATCTGTTTCGCCAGGGCATATTCGATTCTGTTGGACTGACGCTGCGATTAATCAATGAGCACTGTCCTGAGCAGCTCACCGCCGACAAACCGGGTTCTGTATGCATACTGCTGACATTTTGTCTCCTCATTTGGTGGCGTATTTAGCGGGTGCTACGGCGGCAAAGTCTCTACCGGCAGGTTTAGTTGTGTGATGTCGCTCGGCGCGCTTGATCCTTCGGAGGAAGCGGCCTGCGGCAGTACGTCTAGGTCGACCTTTTTTGGCCCCTCCTTTTGAGTTACGTGAGGGAGGGCTCAAACAATGCAAACTCTTATGTCGTTACTGGCTTACAAGATGATGGGGCAACAAATCGGCTACGCCGTCTGGAGGACGGACATCACTCTCTAACCGAGCAACTTCTCTAGAGCGCGACTTCCCGCACCCCATGAATGACAACGCAGCACCTTCTCAGACTCCGCCCGGTAAAGTGAACCCCAAGCTACACAACCGGCGAACAGGGAGAGCTATGAGCGGGATCGAACCGACCGGGCGCATACCCGTGGTGTTCTGCTTCGGCGGAGTGTCGAGCGAACACGAAATCTCGTGCCTCACGGCTGCCGGGGTGCTTGGTGCCTTAGACACCACCCGCTTCGAGCCGTACGGCATCGGCATTGACAAGCAGGGCGGCTGGCATCGTTACACCGCTGCCGAGATACGCGCCCTACGTACCGTGCAGGGCAGCTTCCCGATGGTAGATGCCACTAAGCCTGGCGCGCTGCTGGTGCGAGACGGCGACACCACCTGCCTGGCCACGCTCCACGGTGACGCGCTCAGCGACAAAACGCCGGTCAGCGTCGCCTTCCCGTTACTCCATGGCCCCTACGGCGAGGACGGCACCATCCAGGGGTTCTTCGAAATGCAGGGGCTACGCTACGTCGGCGCGGGTGTCGCGGCAAGCGCCATCGGTATGGACAAACATCTCATGAAGGTTGCCTGCGTCGCCGCCGGGCTGGAGGTCGCGCCGTATGTCACCTTCACCAAGTCGATGTGGGACGCCGACAATGCTTCGTGGCTCACCGCAATGGAGGCTCTCGGCTATCCGCTGTACGTGAAGCCGGCGCGCGGTGGTTCGTCCGCCGGTATCAGCCGGGTCAAGAATCGTGACGAACTGAGCGCTGCTATCGAGTTTGCCGCGGCATACGACCCGAAGTTGGTCGTCGAGCAGGCCATCGTCGGCGGGCGTGAGATCGAATGCTCGGTGATGGGGCCGCTGTCCGACGGCGACGCTCAGGTGCGCACCTCTCGTCCCGGTGAGATCATCATGCACGCCAAAGACGGCTTCTATGATTACGAGGCGAAGTACGTTTCCAGTAGCGAGGCGGAATTAAAGATACCCGCTGACTTGGCCCCGGAGATTGAGGCAGCGGTACGGCAGGCCTGCGCGCGGGCATTCCTCGCCGTTGGTGCCGAGGGGTTGAGCCGAGTGGACGCTTTCGTGATGCCAGATGGGCGGGTGTACCTCAACGAGATCAACACCATGCCTGGTTTCACCGAGATCTCGATGTTCCCGCAACTATGGCTGAAATCCGGCATGAGCTATACCGCACTTATCTCTGATTTGATCGACCAGGCGCTCAGTCGTCCACTGGGGTTACGCTGAGGGGCGCTCTCTTAGCTGAGCCAAGGCTCCAGGTAAAACGACAGTTTCAACTCTCGGTGCCAGCCAATCGGGAGCAGACCTTGGGGTGGATCACCGTACGGAGTCCTCTTCCGCACCCTCCCGGTTGGCGACCGAGCCAGGGTAGCTAAATATCCGAACGACGGGGCACCGGAGTTGGCGATTCGCTATGAGGCAGTAAAAAACAATCGGCAGGGCACCCCAGGGTTTGCGTAATCACTGCTACGTTTGCCTGAACGTCGCTGAAATCATTGGATCACTGGTGGCATACCGCAGCAATTCCGACTGTGCTTTGCGCTCTTTTCTGACCTCGGCCATGTTGTTGGGGTACAGCCTATTTACCAGCGCGACCGCAAAATCCGATGCCCACAACGCATGAAACTTGACGTGCGGAATACAGGATATCTGCGCCATCGTTTGATAGAGCCTCAGCTTCAATGCGTCGTTTTCTTTGCGGACGGAACGGCACAAACTACTAAACGGGATGTTGCGGGCCTCGTGATAGCTGGTTTTTCCCTCCAGCCACCGCCGCATGGCGATGAAGGAATCTGTGATTTCCTTGCAAGGTGGTACGCCCGTGATGTCGAGAAGGCGTCTGCCGTAAAGCAAGCCGAAGATCACCGCGTCTTCCTTGCTTTTCTCATCGAATATGGCTATGAACTCATCTCGGAGTTTGGGAATGTCATCGATCTTGCCGACAGGCCTTTGGTATGCGTAGAAGTCCATCGTCGGCTCACTTTACATCCACCACATCCGGTGCGCTCGATGCGGCTAATATGCTGTGAGGCTGCCCAGCACTTCGCCATTCACGGCGATGGAGTACGTGGCTCCACTGACCAGTTCCGGCACAGAGAACACCATGCAGCCGCTGGCCTTCAGAATAGTAAAACTCCAAGTAAACGCGGTATTGCTCATGTCAGTCACCGTAATGTTGGCTCCGGCTCCAGCCGAGAACACCGCGCCGATCCAAGCCTGGGTGTACTCCGCCGGCCCCTCGGCCATCCCAGCCGCCCCCAGCGCCAGCAGTCTGCCGCCGGTCAGGGACAGCCCGGATGAATCCAGTGCGCCGTTTCCCTGATTGGTTGGCCCGTACACGGTGATGTCACCGCCGCTGATGGACATGGAACCGTTGGAATCCAATCCATCCCCGCCGGCATCAATGGTGAGCGTGCCACCGGAGATCACCAGCGCGTACTTCGACGGATCGCCATCCATGCCTAGCCCACCGGGGCCGCCACCGCCCGGCCCACCGGGGCGTCCGCCTCGGCCACCCGTGCCCGGTGCGGCGGAGCCGTCGCCACCGGCGGCGTTCAAGCCGTCATCGGATGACACAATACGGGTTACTCCGCCTGCTACCACGACCACCGGGGCCTCCACTCCCTCATACGAGCGGGTGATGTCCACCATGCCGCCATCGATGATGGCCAGCACCTCGCCATGCAAGCCGTCGTCACCGCAGCTCAACCGCAGTTCGCCCCCAGAGATCAGCATGTCTGTCGTCGCGTCCACGCAGTCGGTTCCAGCGGTGGCAGTGATGATGCCACCGTCTATCCATACATATCCGCGTGCGGCATCGGTTTCATGGGTGGACTTCATGGCGTCTCCGTTCGCGTCAAGTGTGAGTACTCCGCCGCTGAGCGTCAGATAATCCTTACCGCGCAGTGCATCGTCCCCAGCGCTCACTTCGATGGTGCCGTCCGCGATCACCAAGCCGTCGGTAGATGCGATGCCATCGATGGCTCCGATTACGGTGAGGGTACCGCTGCCGGTGATCCCCAGATCTGCCACCGAGTGCAGCGCCGCGTTCGGGGCGTTGGAGTCCAGGTTCGCGCCGTCCCAAGAGTCGCGCAGCATATTGAAGGAGCCGGCGGCCAAATGCAGCACCACTTCGTCGGCCGCCGTGACCACGAACGCTCCCGGTACGTCGGAAGTGACACTCACTCCGTCCAGAATCACGGTGAAGGAACCACCTTTACAATCGACGACCACACGTCCAGCCAGCGTGCCATACAGCCGGTAGCTGCCGGATCGAGTGAGGATCACCGCGCCGTTTTCTGCCTGGATGCCATGCGCAGGATCGGCGGCGTTCGCCAGATTCACGTCGATGGTGTCGGTATCGGGTTGTCCGGGTGTGAACGGCGTCAGGTTTGCGGCCATCGCCGCGGCGACGGATTCCGGGATCACCAAGCCGACGGTGGTCGCAGTGGTGGTTGCCGAGGTGGTTTGATGCTCGGTTGAAGCGGGTGCGTCGTCATTACTCGTGCCGTCGTCGGAACATCCGGTCAACAGCAGCAATGTCGCCCCCAGCAGCAGGGCAACCAACAACTGCCAAGTGATTCTCATGCTGTCTCGAAACAACATCGCCATACCCACTTCCTACGTAATACCTTGTCAAGCTCCTGCATTTAGAGTAGTTGCAACACTCTGTGCCAACGATTGCCGGGAAACCCGTATATACGGGCCATGCCGATACCAAACTTTGATAACGCCACCGGACGGATCCCACGTCGCCACAATGCCTGATCCAATGCCGTCGTGGCACCGGAGGTTTTGGTTTCCACGACCACCAACGGTACGGCGGCATCGACTGCCCTGGTCGTATCGCCTGCTTCCATCAGCCGTCCCGGAGCATCCCACTCCAGTCCAGAGTCAATGGTCACCCGGCCACCTCCCAGCAGCAGTGTGGATCGGTCGTAGCGCACCTCCAACGCGGCGGCGAAAGCATCCAGTGGTGGTGCGGTGATGGCCCGCAACGCCAGATAGCGCGCCACCGTTTCCGTCAACTGCGACGGCACCCGGCTGGTTATGTCGCTTGTGCCGCCTGGACCGTCGCCCGTCACCGCCCACCGCTCTTTCATCGTGTGCCCCCGAGCGCCGTTGGTTTTCACTTCGAGGTAACACTCGCCGGATTCGTACTCCCGCATTCGCACCTTGAACCGCCGCCTTCTGCGAGTGGCGGTGAGACGGTAGCAGAGCCAATCAGCGGTGTCATAGTAGACAGTGCGATAGCGCATCCGCCTCCGCCCACCGATGTCCAAGGCCAGCGCCGCGTCGGCCACTTCGGCCAACGTCTCGTTCAGCACTTGGATAGGCACCAAATACTTACGGTCATAGCGATTCAGCAACTCGGCTGAGGCATTCAGAGCGGCCAGACTCACCTCGGGCAATGCCTTGATGAGGTCGCCCGCTGGATGAGTATCACGAACCATGGGGCGTCTCATTTTCCAGCCGATAGCGCACGTCGACGATGGTGGTGTCGTTCACCAGATCAAGCCGTACGGTGCGTACCTCCAACACTCGCCCTTTCAGCAACTGCTCCAACCGGGCAGTGAGTATCGCCTCATCGGCGATCGCCTGGTCGAGCACCACCTGACCGCTGCGATGCCGCCGGAGTACACCGGGTGCGTCCACAATGCCGATTGCGCTCACCACCGCAGCCATCAGGGCCACCGACCACCATCCCAGTTCGGCACCCAGTCCGCCGATCACCCCCAGCGACAGCGCGGAAAAGTAATAGGCCACCTCATGCTGCTGCAATTCCTCGGAACGCAACCGAATTATCGCTAGCACCCCAAATAACCCCAACCCCAGCCCGGCGTTTACCGAGGCTTCACTTAACGCCATCGACACCGCCAACACTCCGACGTTGACCGCGATGTACGCGGATACCAGATCCTTACGATGATGCCGTGGAAGATACAACACCAGCGCCAATACCATGACGAATACCAGATCGGCTGCGGGAAGAATGTATGCGAACACCATGTCTCCTGATTATCGTTTGCGTTTGCCTGTCGCCGTAGGCCGCATTGCCTATTTAGCCAGCATAACCTTTGCGGATTCTGTGTGGGTGCTGAGTTAGCTCTATCGATTGTTCCGAACCGCTATCAGGCGTCAAATACGCCGGTATGGCTACCTGAGGCTGCGGCAGGCGCTATCGCTTCGTTGCCGCATGGCCTCTAGCCTGAAAACGTAGCGCTCCGATAGGGCCCTTATGCAACCCCACCAGCACAACCCTTGCTTTCATCGGTTGTCAGATCCGCGTATGCGGGACTTGCGGTGGTGTTCGCTATTGCGCAGTTGGACGTAGATGCGGGGGGGATGGCAGGAGGGGTGAAGGGTGGGTTGTGTGCTGTTTTGTGGGCTGCTTGGTAGTTGGTGAGTATCGATGCTGCGGTGGGTATGAAACGTCAACTTTTTGTTTTGATTTGGCAGTGGGGTCGGAATGACGAGGGGTGGTGTAGCTCTAGGGGTGGTTCTTGTACGGGGGTGGTGGAGGATTCCGGCTCGGGGGCCGGAATGACGAACGATGGGTCGGGATGACGGATGATGGGCTGGGATGACGGATGGTGGGCTGGAATGACGGATGATGGGCTGGAATGACGAACGATAAGTTCATCGGCGGACACTGTCGGTGGGCAACGCGCGGCACTGAAATACTGGCGATACACCCGCGATCCCGCTAGGCTGACCCCATGGCAACCCGCGTGCCTTCCCCATCGCGGACGCGTAGCGATGCCCAGAGTGCTGGGCGGGCTGCGGCGCCTCGGTCAAGCGGAAGCAGAAGTTCAACGTCGTCGCGTACCCAGTCGCGGCGTACTTCGTCGTCACAACAGCCGCTAGTGCTGCGTGTCATCGGAGGATTCTTCGGTGGCATTGCCCGCCTGTTGGGGCGCGGGGTACGTGCCATCGGCGGGGGTGCTAAAAGCATCGACCCGCTGTTGCTGCGCGATGGCGCAGGGCTCACCATGTTGGTAGTCGCCATCATCATCGGCGCTACCTTCTGGTTCGGCATGGCTGGGAAACTGGGCGACTGGCTCACTATCGGTTTGAGCACCGTGTTCGGCATCGGTGCGTACGTACTCCCGGTGCTGCTGTTGCTGATGGCGATACGCACCATGCGCGATCCAGCCGCAAACGGTCCAGTTGCCCGTCAGGTGGTGGGTTGGACGGCGCTGTGCCTGGGGGTGCTCGGTATCGTCAATCTCACCCCGAGCCCGCTGCCCGCCCCCAGTGACGTGGTGGCGTTACGCAACGCCGGTGGTTTTCTCGGCTATCTGTCCAGTTCCATGCTGTCGCAACTGCTTCCGGCCGTAGTGGCAGGCATCGTGCTCTTTGTGCTCGCGTTGTTCGGGCTGCTGGTCGTCATCGGTCGTCCCATCAGTCAGCACCTAGCGGACGCTCGCGCGTTAGCCACCAGAATTGCCGGGTGGTTTGCCGCGCGGCGGGAGGCCCGACAGCATGTGCCTGAAGCGTCGGAGCCGGTATCCACCTCGCGTTCTATCAGCATCAGCGCTCCGATTCCGGTGACGCACATTGAGGACGACATCTCCACCAAATTGCTACGTGATGCCGCCGAGCGTCGCGCCAAGGCCGGTCGTTCAACGTTGCCGCCTCCGGTTCACCAACCGATGCCACGCGCCGTTGCGCAGCCGACGCTGACAGGTGACATGAAGTACGTACTGCCGCCGCTCGACGTGTTGGTTCCCGGCGATGCCCCGAAGGCGAAATCCGAAGCGTCCGACACGCTGGTTCATCGGTTGCAACGCACCCTGGACGAGTTCAGCGTAGACGCCAGGGTGGTGGGCTACACCCGTGGCCCGACGGTCACCCGCTACGAAGTGGAACTCGGTACCGGCGTCAAGGTGGAGGCGGTCACCCGGTTGACGCGCAACATCGCCTACGCTGTTGGCTCGCCCGACATCGAGATTCATTCGCCGATTCCGGGCAAGTCGGCCATCGGCATCGCCATTCCGAACTCCGACCGCGAGACGGTTACCTTGGGCGACGTGCTGCGCTCACAGCGAGCCCGTAAGGATGTGCATCCACTCACCATCGGCCTCGGTAAGGACATCGAAGGCGGCTTCGTGGTGGCCAACATCGCCACCATGCCGCATCTGCTGGTGGCGGGAGCCACCGGAGCGGGCAAATCGAGTTTCGTACACGCCATGCTGGTGTCGCTGCTGATGCGTGCTACACCGGATCAGGTACGGCTGATGCTCATCGACCCGAAACGTGTCGAGCTGACGGCGTACACCGGAGTGCCGCATCTGCTGACGCCCATCATCACCAACGCCAAGAAGGCAGCCGCCGCGCTGGACTGGGTGGTGAAAGAGATGGACAAGCGCTACGACGACATGGGCGCGTTCGGGTTCAACCACATTGATGCCTTCAACGCGGCGGTACGCTCCGAGGAGTTGCAGCCGCTGCCGGGCAGTGAGCGTGAACTGCGCACCTACCCCTACATCGTGGTGATCGTGGACGAGTTGTCCGACTTGATGATGGTGGCCCCGCGCGACGTGGAGGATTCCATAGTGCGTATCACCCAACTGGCGCGTGCCGCCGGTATCCATCTGGTGCTAGCCACGCAGCGGCCATCGGTGGATGTGGTGACGGGTCTTATCAAGGCCAATATTCCGTCTCGGTTGGCGTTCGCCACGTCGTCGATGATGGATTCCCGTGTCATCATCGACAAGCCCGGTGCCGAAAAGCTGATCGGCATGGGCGATGGCCTGTATGTGCCGTCCGGCGCATCCAATCCGAGGCGTTTTCAGGGTGCCTGGGTGGGCAAAGATGAGATTCGCGCCGTAGTCGAGCACGTCAAAACGTACGCCGAGGCTTCGTATGTGACCGAAGATTTCGAGGCGGTGACGGGCGATTCCCGTAGGGGTGGCGGCAACGGTGACGACAACATCGGTGACGATCTGGATTTGGTGTTGGAGGCCGCGCGACTGGTGGTCACTCTCGACCTCGGATCAACCTCGATGTTGCAGCGCAAACTGCGCGCTGGATTTGCCAAAGCAGGTCGCATCATGGACATCCTGGAGGAGTACGGCATCGTCGGCCCCAGCCAAGGCAGCAAGCCCCGTGAGGTGTTGGTGAAGCCAGACGGACTGGCCGAGGCGTTGGAACGGCTCTCGGCAGGTGGGTAACCTTGGGCAGGTGCCCCTTTCGACCTCAGTTCGGGTGAGCGCCCATGTGCTGACATTGGGTTGTGCCCGTAACGAGGTTGATTCCGAGGAATTGGCGGCGCGCTTGGTCGCTGACGGCTACCAGATGGTTACGGATCCGGCGGATGCCGAAGTGGTGCTGGTGAACACCTGTGGTTTCATCGAGGCGGCCAAAAAGGATTCCATCGACGCACTGCTGGAGGTGGCCGATCTGAAAGGTGACGGACGCCGCACCCAACGGGTGATCGCCGTGGGTTGTATGGCACAGCGTTACGGTGCCGAACTGGCCGCCGAGCTGCCGGAACTGGATGCGGTGCTGGGTTTTGACGATTATGCGGGTATCGGAGCGCAGGTGCGTCGGGTGTTGGCCGGAGAGCGGGTGGCGGCCCCGGTGACGGGTGATCGACGGCTGCGGCAGGCGGCCCGACCGCAAGGCGCGTCACCCGCCGACTTGATCGCACCCGAGACCATGCCGGTCACCCTCGGAGGGCCGAACCGCTGGCGGCTCAGATTGGACGACGCGCCGTACGCCCCACTGCGTATCGCCACCGGATGCGACCGGCGCTGTGCCTTCTGCGCCATCCCCAGCTTCCGGGGGCTGTACCTGTCGCGCGACCCAGCTGAAGTGGTGGCCGAGGCGCAGTGGCTGGCATCCAGCGGGGTGCGCGAGGTGATGCTGGTGAGCGAGAACTCGTCATCGTACGGCAAAGATCGCCACGAGTCGCAGGCGCTGGAGCGGCTGTTGGCCAGGTTGGGTCAGGTGGATGGCCTGGAGTGGCTTCGGGTGTCTTACCTGCAGCCAGCCGAAGTGCGACCGCAACTCATTGAGGCGATGTGTACGCTGCCCAAGGTGGTGCCGTACTTCGATCTGAGCTTCCAGCACGCCTCCGCGTCGGTATTGCGGCGGATGCGTCGTTTCGGTGATGGCGAATCGTTCCTGGGATTGGTAGAACAGATTCGTTCTTATCGGCCTGAAGCGGGGTTGCGTACCAATTTCATCGTTGGTTTCCCTGGAGAGACCGATGATGATCTGACGGCGTTGCACGGATTCATGGCCGAGGCGGCCTTCGACGCCGTAGGGGTGTTCGGGTTCTCAGCCGAAGATGGCACCGAGGCGGCCGGGTTGGATGGGCAACTCAGCGCCTCCGAAATCGACGACCGACTCCGGGTCACCAGTGAGCTGGCCGAGTGGTTGACGAACGCCCGAGCCGAACAGCGCGTAGGGGAACGGGTGCGACTGTTGTTGGAAAGTACCACTGGCGTGGGACGGGCCGCGCATCAGGGGCCGGAGGTTGACGGTGCCACCACGCTCACAGGAGATGGCCCGTTTGCTGTGGGAGACATGGTGTGGGCCGAAGTGATCGGCTGCGACGGCATCGATTTGGTTGCTCGCGCCGTCGGCTGATGGCCGCCGTCAAGGTGCTATCAAGGCGCTATCAAGAGGATCGTCGAAAACACGGTGATCTCGTGATCGTACGAGCGGCTGTGAGCGTGGGGAATACCAGAGGCGACGGCGGCGTTCTCTACTAGTGGAAGAACTGAACGGTAAGGATGGTAGTCAAGTGGAGGCGAAGCTGTTTAGGGAATCTATCGGCATGGTGTTGCGCGAGTTGCGCCTCGGCCAGGGCCGTACCTTGCGTGAGGTGGCCCAGGACGGCCATGTGAGCCTGGGTTATTTGTCAGAAGTGGAGCGGGGTCACAAGGAGGCATCGTCTGAGATGCTGGCTGCGATCGCTGCCTCGCTGCGGGTACCGTTGTGGCATATTTTGCGACTGGTCGCCCGAGATTTAGCCAAGCGTGATACGGGCGGTGGGGAAGCAAATCTGGCGCGTGCGGCGTGAGTAAGCTATGCGCCACCGGTTAAGCGAGTGGCGGGATGTGACCCGGCGGCACCAGATGGCGGTTTAGGCTTGACGTGTGCGCGAACATGAGCTTTGGGCCCGTATGACGACGGTTCTCGGTGATGGATATGTTCGCACTTGGGCGGAGCAGGTGGCTTTGAGCGAGTTGGCGGGCCGTACGGTGGTGGAATCTCTCGCCGAGGGCGTCGATTGCAAGGTGATCTGGCGGGCGGTTTGGACAGCGCTGGAGCTGGAGTTGAAACATCGCTGAGTAGCGGCGCGATTCGTATCGGCGTGTTGCACAACTGCTCGAACATATGTTCGGATAAACTGACGTTTGCAGTCAGTTGCGGGCGTTGGTTTTCCACAGGTTGACGACCACAGGCGGAAATGTCGGTGGCACTCGCTAGGTTGTTGGTCACGGGGTCTTCCGTAGCCCGGTAACTGCTGTAGTCGGCGGCTG
>JAIRRM010000006.1 GCA_031255975.1 Propionibacteriaceae bacterium
ACATCTGCGTGATGGGGTGCAGGCTTCCAGGGGCGTGACCGTAAGTGGGCAGCGTCACGTCCACCGCCTCGGTGGCTAGCCTGGCAGTCAACTCAATGGCGGCGATGGCTTCGGCCCGCTCGGCGAACGCCTGGTTCACCTGGGCGCGAGCCTGGCCTATCAACTGTCCGGCGGCTTTACGCTCATCCGGGGGTAGCGTGCCTATCGCCCCGGTGGCCATCGCCAACGGGGCCCGCTCCCCTGCGTGTTCGGCCTTGGCCGCAGCCAACGCGGCGCTGTCGTGCGCGGCGGCGATGGCCGCCAACGCGGCCTCCAACAGCGTCTGTACGCTAGTCGCATCCGGCACTATAGCTTCACTCATCCGTGCCTCAACTCCTTGTCACCCTGATCTCAACTTCGGCTCCTCAGCCGTTCAAGTCTACGGTTCCGGCTCAGCGCCGCTGCGCGGTGGCCGTCGCGTAAAGACAGATGGCGGCGGCTGTCGCCACGTTCAGCGACTCCGCCTTCCCATACATCGGCACCGCCACCACCTGGTCTACCATCGTCAGCACGTCGGGGGGAAACCCCCACGCCTCATTGCCGAACACCCAGGCTGTCGGGGCGTCAAGCGGTACTTCGGTGAGGGCGCTCCCGGCGGCATCGGCGGCCAATACCCGCATCCCATTGTCTCTCGCCCAGGCCACGGTTTCGTCAAACGTCACCTGCTGCACCACCGGTAGATGGAACAGGCTACCGACGGAGGCCCGTACCGTCTTGGCGTTCTCCACTTCCACACTGCCCCGCGTGAACACTACCGCGGCGGCACCGAAGGCGTCGGCGGCCCGGATTATGGTTCCCGCGTTGCCGGGGTCACGTACTTCAACACAGATGACGGCCAGCTTGACATCGGACAACGCGGCCAGCGTCGAATGCCGTTTGGGGCATACCGCAAAGATGCCCTGTGGGCTCACCGCATCCGTCAGTTGTCTGTCCTCTGCCTCGGTGAGACTTACCACCGGAATCTCGAACTGCTCCGCGACGACCAGCAGTTGCGCCAGAGCAGCCAACTGTGCCGAAGCCGCCGTAGCGGGCTGCCCACGCTCCAGCGTTTGCAGTAACGGTTCAGCTACGAGCAGCAGTTCTGCGGCACCGTAATGCAGCGCTTCACGTACCGCCTGTACCCCGTCTGTCAAGAACTGGTCGGCGGCGGCCCGCCCCTGTCTCACCGTGAGACGACGAACCGAGCCCCAGCGCGTCCTTGATATCGGACGTATCCGCGTGAGGCTCGGCCTGCCAGTCATCGCCGCTATACGCCTATTGCTCAGGCAGCGGGTTGGTTGGCCTTCGCCACCTCGACCAGTTTGCCGAACGTGGCGATGTCGCTGACCGCCAGATCGGCGAGGATCTTACGATCTACCTCGACACCGGCGTTCTTCAACCCGTTGATGAAACGGTTGTACGTCATACCTTCGGCGCGAGCGGCGGCGTTGATGCGCTGAATCCACAACGCCCGGAAATCACCCTTCTTCGCCCGACGGTCACGGAAGGCATACACCCCCGAGTGCAGAATCTGTTCTTTGGCCTTGCGGTACAGCCGGGAACGCTGCCCCCGATAGCCGGACGCTTGCTCCAGAATCTCACGACGCTTCTTCTGGCCGTTCACCGCGCGCTTTACACGTGCCATTTTCGCTTCTCTCCTTGTCCTCTAAAGCTCGTGGTAACTCAGATGCCCAACAGACGGCGGGCCTTCTTCGCCTCACCACCGGGCAGCACGGAATCGACGGACAGCCTGCGGCTGCGCTTCGTCGGCTTGCTCTCGTTGTGGTGGGCCGTACCGGCGCGCTTGTGGATCAGCTTGCCGCTGCCGGTCACCTTGAACCGCTTCTTGGCACCGGAGTGCGTCTTCATCTTCGGCATCTTCTTCGTCCTTCTCGTTTACTTGTGAGACCTGTATCGCTCCGAATCCCCACCGGGAACCCGTAGCCCTACAGATCGACGTCCGGGTCCATGTTGTCGGCCGGACCACGCTTCTTCTTGGGGGTTTCCTTCGCTTTATCGGCCGCCGCCTGCCTCAGTTCCGCCTCCAGCGCCTTTTCGGCTTCGGCCTTGGCCACCCGCTCCGCGATCCTGGCCTCTTTGGCCTTCTCGGTCTCAACGCGGGCTTCGCTCTTCTTGCGGGTGGGCGTCAACACCATGTGCATGTTGCGGCCCTCCTGCCTGGGCACCTGCTCGACGGTGCCGTCCTCGATCACATCATCGGCGAGCCGCTTCAGCAACGCCATGCCCAGTTCGGGGCGTGACTGCTCCCGACCCCGGAACATGATGGTGATCTTCACCTTGTCGCCGTCCTTTAAGAACCTGACCACATGCCCCTTTTTGGTTTCGTAGTCATGGTCGCCGATCTTCAGCCGGAGCTTCATCTCCTTGATCTGGGTGTTCGACTGGTTCTTGCGCGACTCCCGCGCTTTCTGCGCCGCCTCGTATTTGAACTTGCCGTAGTCCATGAGCTTGGCGACCGGCGGGCGCGCCTCGGCCGCCACCTCGACGAGATCGAGGTCGTGGTCACGCGCCAGCCCGAGCGCCTGCTCGATGCGCACGATGCCGATTTGCTCACCATTGGGGCCTACTAGGCGCACCTCCGGTACACGAATCCGATCGTTGATGCGGGGCTCGATAGCGATGGCTCCTCCTTGTTCTGCTGGTATGGCACCGACATGAGAAAAGCCTCCGTGACAAGGCACGAAGGCTCATACCGGATGCACCGCCGCCAGCACGGACTCGCCGTACTACGCAGGGCGGCACCCCTGCTACCAACCCAGCCGACACTAGCCTGCTCGGGTGGAAAGCTTCGCTCACCTAGTTGGCGACCAGCCTTCGCTTCGTCACGACTCACTTTTCAGCAAATCGACGGATAAGAGTATAGCGATACTTTTAGTAGTTCCCGTAATCGAGGATTCCTTGTGTTCCTGGCCGTCACCCCGTACGCCCACTATGCTTATGACATGTTCCCAGAGCAGATCCCGTGGGGTGTCACCATAACCACTATCATCGCCACTGTGGTGCTCAGCACCATCGGTTTGGGCTACCTGTTGTTAGGTTGGACGCGCAAGCGCAGTTGGCGGGTGCTGCTACGCGGTGCCGGGTTTGTGCTTA
>JAIRRM010000106.1 GCA_031255975.1 Propionibacteriaceae bacterium
TGCTGGAACTGTTCGCCACCGTTGACCCGAAAGATCCCGCGGTGGGTCATGCGCGTCGGGAACTGGCCGCCGCGCTGTTCTGAAGTGGCTGACAGGCTCAAGCCGTACGATTCCGGCGGCGGGAGCCAAGCGTCATCGTTGCCGTCCCGCGGGTGTCAGCCATAATGCCCCGAGTGGCGGCACATCGACGATGAGCCAATGGTCGCCATTATCGTCGGTCTTCGCCTGATACGACCGGGTTGTGTTGAATACCCCGGAGCCGGCGTAGGCGGCGTCGTCTGTGTTCAACAGCACGTCCCAAACTCCTGGGATGGGTACCTGTAGCCCGTAGCCAGGACGCGGCACCGGAGCGAAGTTTACGATCACGGCCACCTCGGAGCCGTCCAAGCCGATGCGCCGCCATGAGAAGCAGTTGGCGGCCGCATCGTCGGCGTTGATCCAGGCGAAGCCGCCGGGCTCGTGATCGATGCCGTAGAGGGCGGGAGTGGTGGCCTGCACACCGTTCATGGTACGTACCAGTTCCCGCAGCCCCTGGTGACCCCACATGCCGTCCACCCACCACTCCAAGCTCACGCCTTCGTTCCATTCGGAGCGCTGCCCCCACTCTTGGCCCATGAACTGCAACTGCTTACCGGGGAATGCCCACTGGAAGGCGTAGAAGGCCCGTAGGGTGGCGAACTTCTGCCAGTCATCACCTGGCACCTTGTTAATCATGGAGCCTTTGCCATGTACCACCTCGTCATGGCTGATCGGCAGGATGAAGTTCTCTGAGTAGGCGTAAACCATGGCGAACGTCATCTCATGGTGGTGATAGCTGCGGTAGATGGGATCAAGCCCGAGATAGCGCAACGAGTCGTTCATCCAACCCATGTTCCATTTGAAGCCGAACCCGAGTCCGCCCCAGTCGATCGGCTTCGACACGCCGCCGAACGCGGTGGATTCCTCGGCGATCACGGTGATGCCAGGGGCTCGTTCGTAGAGATGCCGGTTGTTGTAGCGCAGGAAGTCAATGGCTTCCAGGTTTTCCCGTCCACCGTAGATATTCGGCTCCCATTCGCCGTCGTTACGGCTGTAGTCGAGGTAGAGCATGGAGGCCACCGCGTCCACCCTCAGGCCATCGACATGGAACTGATCCACCCAATACCAGGCGTTGCTCACCAGGAAGCTCTTCACCTCGTTACGGCCATAGTTGAAGATGTACGTGCCCCAGTCCATGTGTTCGCCCTTGCGGGGGTCGGCGTGTTCGTACAGCGCGGTGCCATCGAAACGGCCCAACGCCCACTCGTCTTTCGGGAAATGCCCCGGCACCCAGTCCATGATGACGCCGATACCGGCGGTGTGCAGCGCATCGATGAGCGCCCGGAGGTCGTCTTCGTTTCCCAGCCGTGGGTCGGGGGAGAAGTAGCCGGTGACCTGGTAGCCCCAGGATGCGGGTAGCGGATGGGCCGCTACCGGCATGAACTCCACATGGGTATATCCCATCCAACTTACGTACTCCGGCAACTCTTTGGCCAACTCGCGGTACGTCTTTCCCTGCCGCCACGAGCCGAGATGCACCTCGTAGATGCTCATCTGCTGGTGGTAGAGGTCTCCCGTGGCCCGCTTTGCCAGCCATTCATCGTCGCCCCAGACGTAGTGCGATGCGGTAACGACGGAGGCGTTGTCCGGCGGTGTCTGGCAGGCGCGCGCCATCGGGTCTGCCTTTTCCACCCAAGAGCCGTCGGCGCGCTGGATTTTGTACTTGTACAACGTGCCCTCGCCGACTCCCTCGACCCATAGCCCCCATACGCCGGAGCCGGGGATCAGTTCCATGTCATCGCCGGTCCACCAGTTGAAGTCGCCGATCACCTGTACACGGCGGGCGTTCGGCGCCCAGACGGCAAACCTGGTGCCGCCGACCGGGCCACGACTGTCGTCCTCGACCGCTACGACGTGGGAGCCCAGTCGTTTCCATACTTCGGTGTCGCCGCCGTTGTGGAATCCCTCCAGATCCCAGCCGGTCAGATTCCCGAACCTGTCAGTCATGGTCGCTCCTAACTTCGAGCATGGTGAGGATATGGGCCGGACTGGCCGGCGTGAGGCGCACAAAGTTTTGGGCGCACCAGGTGAAGGTGCCGCCGGTGAGTTCATCGCGCACCTCCACCGTGGCATCGGTAGGCAGGCCGAGTGTGGCCATGTCGAGCCACACCTCTCCTTCGACGGTAGCCTCCTGATCGAGGCTCACCACCACGATTACCCGATCATCGCCGTCGGTTTTCGTGAAGGCGAACAGTTGGTCATGCGAGGTGGCGAGCACCTGGGCGGTACGGATTTGCTGTAGCGCCGGGTGCTCACGGCGGAGGCGGTTCAGCATTCCGATGAGTAGGTTCAGGTTTGGTTCCGCGTCGAAATCGCGGGGACGGTATTGGTATTTTTCGGAATCCAGATACTCCTCGCCACCGGCGCGCAGCGGCACATGCTCGAACAACTCGAAGCCGGAGTAGACCCCCCATGCGGGGCTCATCGTGGCCGCCAGTACCGCGCGGATGGTGAACGCCGCCGGGTTGCCCGTCTGTAGGAAAGCCGGGTTGATGTCTGGGGTGTTGACGAAAAAGTTGGGGCGCATCTGCCACGCGGTCTGCTGGGCCACCTCGCTTAGATACTCCGCCAGTTCCCATTTGGTGTTGCGCCAGGTGAAGTAGGTGTAATTCTCGTGGAAGCCCACCTTGGCCAGGGCCTGCAGCATCGCGGGCCGGGTGAACGCTTCGGCGAAGAAGATTATCTCGGGGTGGCGTTCATGTACGGCGGCCAGCAACCAGGCCCAGAAGTCGATGGGTTTGGTGTGTGGGTTGTCCACCCGGAAGATGGTGACGCCGTGATCGATCCAGAACTCAAGGATGCGAAGGCATTCAGCGCGAATACCCTCTGGGTCGTTATCGAAGTTGATGGGGTAGATGTCCTGGTATTTCTTGGGGGGGTTCTCGGCGTATGCGATAGTGCCGTCCGCCCGCGTGGTGAACCACTTAGGATGCTCGGTGAGCCAGGGGTGGTCGGGGGAGGCCTGTAGCGCGAAATCCAACGCCACCTCTAAACCCAGCGTCTTGGCCTGCGCGACAAATCTGTCGAACGCCGCCAGGCCACCCAACTCGGGGTTCACGGCGTCATGCCCGCCCGCCGGGGAACCGATGGCCCACGGGCTACCCGGGTCGCCCGTGGCGGCGGTCAGGGTGTTGTTCGGGCCTTTACGCATAGTGGTACCGATGGGATGAATCGGCGGCAGGTACACCACGTCGAAGCCCAGCCTGGCGGCGTGTTCCAGTGCGGGGCCGCAACTGTCGAAGGTGCCGGACTTCCATTTCCGGGTACGGCTGTTATACGTGGCCCCCACGGAGCGGGGGAAGAACTCGTACCAACTGGCGGCCTGGGCGCGCAACCGATCAACTCGGATACGGTAGCTATCGCTCGGGGTGAGCAGCGGACGCGGAGCGTATCCGATCATCGCGGCGTCCAACGTTTGATCCATGGTGAGGCGGATACGCTCGGGGAGCGGGGTAGTGGCGGCGCATTGGGTGATCGCCGCGGTGATGATCCGATGCGCGGCGGTGTCTTTGGCGACTTTCGCGGCGGCGGCGGCAGCCCGGAACAACGCTCGACCCTCCAGACACATCAACTCCACATCCTGAGCGGTTTCCCATTTCACCTGGGCGTGGTGCTTCCAGGTACGCCATTCGTCAGCCCAGGCTTCGATGCGATATGTCCAATCGCCGATGGCGTCGAAGCGCACCCAGGTTTCCCAGCGATCCAGCCCCCAGGGCTCCACCTGGCGCATATCCTGGCGCAGTTCGGTGCCGTCGGGACGGGTCAGCACCGCGGCGGCTCCCACCGCGTCATGCCCTTCGCGGAACACGTTCGCCTGGATGGGGGCGGACTCGCCCAATGTCGCCTTGGCCGGGTACGCGCCGTGGTCAATGACCGGCGAGACGCCGCAGATTGGGATGCGTCCGAATCCACTCACAGCTTTACGCTAGCCGATTGGCGCGCAGCAGGACGGCAGTTCGCGGTGGAAGGGTGAAATCATCGCCCGGATTGAGCGTGCCAGTGGGCAGTTCGCCAGGTTCTGCGGTGGACACCACCACCTCCAAGGCACCCAGATCGGCGGGCAGTGTCACCTGCGTCGGAGTGGCGTCGGCGTGATACCAAGCCAGGAAAATGTCCTTGTCGTCAGCCACACAGCGACCCAAGGTGCGCCGATTCGGGTCACTCCAGGAGGCATCATCCAGTTCACGACCATCCGTTCCGAACCATCGCTCGGTGCGGGCGTCGTAGCTGGTTGGGGTGAGCAGTGGGTTTTCGGCTCGCAGCGCGCTCAGAGTGGATACCAGCGTGGTCACATCGTCCCAGGCCGTCGCGTCTTCCCAATTCAGCCACGAAACCGGCGAGTTCTGACAATAGGCGTTGTTGTTACCCTGCTGGGTGCGTCCCAGTTCGTCTCCGGCGGTCAACATCGGCACTCCGTCTGCGGTGAGCAGCGTGAACATCAGGTTACGTACCTGCCGTCGCCGCAGGGCGTTGATGGCCGCGTCGTCGGTCTCGCCCTCGACGCCGCAGTTCCAGGAGCGGTTGTCGTCACTGCCATCCCTGTTGCCTTCGCCGTTGGCCTCGTTGTGTTTACGGTTATAACTCACCGTGTCGCGCAACGTGAAGCCGTCGTGTGCGGTGACGAAGTTGACCGAGGCGGCGGGGCCCCTCCCGTCGTGCTGGAACAGATCGGATGACCCGGCCAGTCGAGTAGCCAGGTCGCGCACGCCGGGTAATGCGCCGCGCCAGAAGTCACGCACCGTGTCACGGAAGCGGTCGTTCCATTCGCTCCAGCCCGATCCCCAAGCGCCCACCTGATAGCCGTTAGGGCCGATGTCCCAGGGTTCAGCGATCAGCTTAATGCCGGAGAGCACCGGATCGGCTGCCACCGCCTGCTTGAACTCGTGGGCTTGATTCACCTGGTGCGCGGCGTCGCGAACCAGCGTGGTGGCCAGATCGAAACGGAACCCGTCGACCCCCATCTCGCTTACCCAGTAGCGCATCGAATCGAGTATCAGCGCCAGCACGTCTTCATGGGAACTGTTCAGCGAGTTGCCGGTGCCGGTCACGTCATAATCGTTGCGTAGGTCGGGTGTCAAGCGATAGTAGCCCCGGTGGTCGAAGCCGCGATATGCCAGTGTCGGCCCTTCA
>JAIRRM010000134.1 GCA_031255975.1 Propionibacteriaceae bacterium
TCCTCCACCTTCCACACCTTCTGGTGGGATCCGCTTACGGGCGTGCCGTTGCGCGGCACCACAGCCCAGGGTTACTCCGACGACTCCTGCTGGGCGCGCGGACAGGCGTGGGGCATCTACGGCTTCGCGCTCGCTTACGCCACCGACGGCGACGAATCACTGCTGCGAGCGTCGGAGCGACTGGCCGACTATTTCATCGATCACTTGCCCGCCGACAACGTGCCGTACTGGGATCTGGTGTTCTCCGATGGTTCCGGTCAACCCCGTGACGCATCGTCTGGAGCCATCGCATACTGCGCCCTGGCGTTGTTGCAGCGTCTCGGACGCGACGCCATCGCCGCCGACAAGCTTTCGCATTATCGGACGGTCTCGCGCTCCATGCTCGCGTCGTTGGCAGAGCACTACACCCCGGTATCGAACGGCGTGTGCGACGCTTTGTTGCTGCACAGTGTTTACGACATGCCTCAACTGGTGGGCGTCGATGAGGGTTGCCTCTGGGGTGACTACTTCTACCTGGAGGCGCTGGTACGTGATGCCCAGCCAGACTGGGTGTCGTACTGGGAGACGACCGCCTGAGCAGCATGAGGCGGGTAAGGAGAAAACGATGCGCCTGGTGAGGTTCGAGCGTGGCGAAGGGGTGAGATTGGGTGCCCTGGTGGCCGACGGAGACGCGATTCTCGACCTGAGTGTGGCGCACCCCGGGCTTCCCAAGCGAATGGAAGAGCTACTCGCGGCGGGGCCAGCGGTCTGGGACGCGGTACGGGCTGCTGTCATAAGGAGCGACGCCCTCCCCGCCGCGTTGGTGGCCAGGGCCGAAGTGCGACTACTGGCACCCATCCCACGGCCTCGCAACATCTACTGTGTCGGGTACAACTACCGGGGGCACACCGGCGCTCATCCGGAACCGAGCTTTCCGGACGTGTTCGCGAAGCTGGGCAACCCCGTCATCGGGCCAGAAGAACCCATCAGATGCCCGGCGGTGAGTCAACAGGTCGATTATGAGGCTGAACTCGGGGTGGTCATCGGGTTGCCGGGTCATGCTTTCTCGGAGGCAGACGCGCCGTCCCACATCGCCGGATACACCGTATTCAACGACGTTTCCGCGCGAGACTGGCAGGCCAGGGGACAGCAGTTCACCCTCGCCAAATCATTCGACACCTTCGCCCCGATCGGCCCGGCGCTGGTCACTCCAGACGAAGTGGGGACGCTCGATGATCTGGGCATCACGGTGGTACACAACGGCAAGGTCACGCTACGGGCGTCCACGGCTGACATGGTGTTCTCCGTAGCGCTCATCGTGTCGTATATAAGCCAGGTGGTCACCTTGGCAAGCGGGGACATCATCGCCACCGGTACGCCACAGAAGCTGCCAGAAGCCTTGGCCGACCAGCGGTGGCTGGCCGAGGGCGACACCCTCACCATCACCATTGACCGTGTCGGTTCGCTGTGTAATCCGATCCTCGCTGAGAAGGGGCTTTCATGATTCTCGACAAGTTCTCGTTGGCAGGAAAGGTGGCCCTAGTCACCGGGGCTAATCGCGGTTTGGGCCAGGGGCTGGCGTTGGGGTTGGCCGAAGCCGGAGCCGATATTGCGTTGGTAGGCCGCTCCGAACCCACGGCCAGCGTGACTCGCGTGGAGGCCCTGGGGCGTGAGGCGTTCACGGTGCCGGTCGATCTGGCGAGCGCTGACCCCGCTGCTCTGGAGGGCGTTGTCAGCGAGGTTATCGCCCATTTTGGCAGGCTCGACATCCTCGTCAACAACGCCGGAATCATCCGACGGCAAACGGCTGCGGAGCATAGTGCTGAGAACTGGGCGGATGTGTTGAAGGTGAACCTCGACGCCTCGTTCTTCTTAGCCCAGGCCGCTGGACGGGCCATGCTGGCTCAAGGAAGCGGGAAAATCATCTTCATCGCGTCGATGCTGTCGTACCAGGGCGGCATCCTGGTACCGGGATACACGGCTTCCAAACACGCGGTCGCGGGCCTGGTCAAAGCGCTGGCGAACGAGTGGGCGGCGGCTGGCGTAAACGTCAACGGTATCGCCCCCGGTTACATGGCCACCGACAACACTGCGGCACTACGCGCCGATCCGGATCGCGCCGAGTCCATCGGCACTCGCATTCCCGCCGCCCGCTGGGGCCTGCCCGAAGATTTGCAAGGGGCAGTGGTTTTCCTGGCCAGCGCGGCGAGCGACTATGTGCATGGCGCGATAATTCCAATTGACGGCGGCTGGCTCGTGCGCTGAGCGCGACTTGACTCTCACCTGAACCGCAAGGAGGAACACGATGGAACAACGTTATGCAAGCAACCCGGAGCAGATCCCAGGTATGGACACCGAGGATTTGCGCGGCCATTACTTGATCGAAAAGGTCTTCATTCCTGGCGAAGTCAGTGTCGTCTACACTCACCATGATCGGATCGTTCTCGGCGGGGCCGTTCCCGCAGGCAAAACGCTGTCATTGCCGACCTTCGCCGAATTGCGGGCGGAGTTCTTCCTGGCCAATCGGGAACTTGGCATTGTGAATGTCGGCGGCGAGGGCACGGTGACAGCCGACGGAGAAACCTACCCGATGCCCAACGGCTCCTGTCTCTACTTAGGGCGCGGTACCCGCGAGGTGTTGTTCGCCGACGCCAACGGCGGTAGCGCACAGTTCTATCTGTTCAGCGCCCCCGCGCATACGACGTACCCGAACCGCTTGGCGCTACCAGATCAGGGCACCGTGCGTGAACTGGGCGATCAACTCACCAGCAACCGCCGTACCCTTACGCAGTACATCCACGAGAATGGTATTCAGTCCTGTCAGGTGGTGATGGGGGTCACTCGACTGCATCCGGGTTCCATGTGGAATACGATGCCGGCCCACACCCACGACCGCCGTACCGAGTGCTATCTGTACTTCGATCTGCCAGACGACGCTCGGGTCATTCATTTGATGGGCGAGCCCGCTGAGACCCGTCATCTCGTGGTCGCCGACCGGCAGGCCGTGATCTCGCCGTCTTGGTCGCTGCATTCGGGCGTCGGCACGGCCGCGTACGCCTTCGTCTGGGCCATGGCCGGCGAGAACAAGGCATTCGATGACATGGACGCAGCGCCAGCCACGGCGCTGAGGTGAGGGGCGACCGTATGGTTGACGTAGCCCTTTTGAGAGAGGCTCGGATAATCCCGGTGGTGGCATTGCACGACGCGGCTGACGCCGTGCCGCTGGCGCGGGCTTTGCTTGCGGGTGGCCTCCCGGTTATCGAGGTGACTTTCCGTACCGCCGCAGCCGCCGAAGCGATCCGCCAGATGGCAACGGTTCCCGGCGTCGTCGTCGGCGCGGGGACCGTCATCGACGCGCAGCAAGCACGTTTGGCGGCCGCGGCTGGAGCCAGGTTTCTAGTCTCTCCAGGATTGTTGGCCGAGGTCGCCGAACAGGCGCGTACGCTGGGGTTAACGTTATTCCCCGGTGTCAGCACGGGTTCCGAGATCATGCAAGCCCTATCCCTTGGGCTCACCGGGTTGAAGCTGTTTCCAGCGGGTATCGTCGGCGGGCCGGCGGCTATCAAGGCGTTCTCCGGCCCGTTCCCCCAGGTGGGGTTCATTCCCACCGGTGGGGTCAATGAGGCGAATCTGGCCGATTACCTGGCGCTGCCACAGGTGATCGCCGTCGGAGGTACCTGGATGTTGCCGGGCGACGCGGTGGCAGACAAAGATTGGCACCGTATCGTACGACTTGCGAAAGCGGCGATAACGAAGGCCAAGGAGGTCAGAGCATGACACCCATCACAGTACGTCCGGCGAAGATGTGCGACTACGACATCGTGGCGCTCGGCGAGGTGATGCTCCGCCTCGATCCCGGCGAGCGTCGCATCCGCACCGCGCGTAGTTTCGACGTGTGGGAGGGCGGCGGCGAGTACAACGTGGCCCGTGGCCTGCGCCGTTGCTTCGGATTGCGTGGCGCGGTGGTGACCGCCCTCGCCGACAATGAGGTGGGACGACTGGTCGAAGATTTCATCCTCACCGGCGGGGTAGACACTCGATTCATCAAATGGGTGCCTTACGATGGGGTCGGTCGCGCCGCGCGTAATGGTCTCAACTTCACCGAACGCGGCTTCGGAGTTCGCGGTGCCGTGGGTGTCTCCGACCGGGCGCATACAGCGGCATCGCAACTGAAACCCGATGACATCGACTGGGACTATCTTTTCGGCACCCTCGGAGTGCGCTGGTTCCACACCGGTGGCATCTTTGCGGCGCTGAGCGAAACCACCGCCGAAACCGCTTTGGCAGCGGTGCGGGCAGCCGCGAAACACGGCACGGTGGTGTCGTACGACCTGAATTACCGGGCGAGCCTGTGGCAGTCCAGCGGCGGACAGGCCAAGGCCCGTGAGGTGAATCGACGCATCGCCGAATACGTCGATGTGATGATCGGGAACGAGGAGGATTTCACCGCCTCGCTCGGCTTCGAGGTTCCTGGTGTGGCTGACGACCTCACCGACCTTGACACCTCTGCCTTCCAGGCTATGATCGAGCAGGTGGCAGCGACGTATCCCAACTTCCAGGTGATCGCCACCACGCTGCGCGGGGTTCGTACCGCTACCGTCAACGATTGGGGCGCTATTGCCTGGAGTCGTCAGGGCGGATTCGTGCGATCCGCCGCGCGGCCCGCTCTTGAGGTCTTTGATCGAGTGGGGGGCGGCGACTCTTTCGCGTCCGGTCTCATCTACGGCCTGATGGAGTTGCAAGATGCCCAACTGGCCGTCGAATACGGTGCCGCCCACGGCGCGTTGGCGATGACCACGCCGGGCGACACGACGATGGCCAGTCTCGCCGAAGTGGAACGGCTCGTGAAGGGGGTTGGTGCCCGGGTACGACGTTGAACACGTCTGGCACCGGGGAGCCACTGTCATCATGGAGATACGCAACGCCGCAGGCATGACCGCCTGTTTCAGTGATTACGGAGCCGCGCTCACCAGGTTATTACTGCCGGGACGCGCCGGTGAACTGGTGGATGTGGTGCTCGGATATGACACCGTCACCGAGTACACGCAGGGGTGTGCCTACTTCGGCGCTACCATCGGCAGGATCGCCAACCGTATCAGGGATGGCCGGTTCATGCTGGGGGATGAACCGGTGGTCATGGATCGTAACGACAACGGACGACATGCGCTACATGGCGGAT
>JAIRRM010000162.1 GCA_031255975.1 Propionibacteriaceae bacterium
CTCGCCCGCAAGGTAGACGTGAGCACGCTTTTACGGCGACTGGGCAGTTCGGCATCCGGTTCGCGCAGATACAGCGGCGCAACGCCAAGGTGTGACAAGTTGGCTAGATGCGCCGCCAAAAACCCGGCGTCCAAACTGGCGGGCGCGCCGGAGAGCGCCCGCGATCCCAGCAGTTCGGGATAGCACGCCACCCCCGGCCCCAGCACCGGTAACTCTGGCAGGGTATCCGGCGCATCGACGTACGGCCCGGCGACGCGGCGACCGTACTCGTCGTATTCGGCCCAATACAACTCCTTGCGACGGGCATCGGTGACCACCACGAACCCACTCTCGGCACCTAGATCCGCGTACTGCGCGGCAAGCACGTCCAGGGAGCAGACACCGACGACAGGGATGTTAAGAGCGAAACCCAACGTTTCGGCGGCGGCGATGCCCACCCGTAAGCCGGTGAACGGGCCGGGGCCGACGCCCACCCCAATGGCGGTGAGGTCGGCGTATCCCACTTCGCAATCTGAGAGCACGGCGTTGATGCCGCGAGCCAGTAGTTCCACATGGCTCACCGCATCGCCGACGCAGCGGCTCACCAGCAGTTGCCCATCACGGGCCAACCCCACGCCGACGGCAGTGGATGTATCGATGCCCAACACCCAGGCGTCACTGAACTCAGCCACTGCTACCCACTCCCCTCAGCCATTGCCCCACTCCCGGAACAACGTTTCACCGAGATCGGCTCCAAGCCACCGCTCGCCGATACCGGCAAGGTATACGATGCGGGTCTGGTCTTCGGGGTCGGCAGACATTCTGATCTCCACATCGAGCCGGGATGGATTGAGATGCTCGGCCAACCCGGCACCCCACTCCACTACCGTGACGGCGTTCGGCGCGGTGGTCTCCAAATCTAGATCGTCGAACTCGGCGGGGCTGGTGAGCCGGTAAGCGTCCACATGCACCAAGTCCGGGCCGTCGCTGCTGCGATGGAAGCGCGATAGTACGAACGTCGGCGAAATCACCTGCCCCTGCACGCCCAGCCCTTGCCCCAGCCCCTGCGTTAGGGTGGTCTTGCCCGCGCCCAAGTCGCCGGAAAGCACCACCAGATCACCGGGGCGTAGCAATCGCGCCATTCGCACCCCCAGCAACTGCATGGCTTTGGCCGTCGGCACCCGGATGGGATGCGGTAAGCCGATCCCCATGATGATGCCGTGCGGCACCTCTTCGACGGGCGTGAACCCGTGGTGAGCCCACCACTGCTGCACCAGCGGAAGCTCGGCGCGTGCCAACAAATGCAGTTGCCGGATTCCCTGGTCGGCCAGCAGATACGCGGTGTCGCGTACCATCGCTCCAGCTACTCCGAGACGGCGGGCACCGGGCACCACCGACACGCGATGCAGCATCGCGGTGTCGGGTTTGGGGAAGCTCACCAGCAGACAGCCGACCGGATTGTCGGCGACGGACGCTACCACTCCGAAACCGGGCGGTTCCAGCCGCGCCGCTATGAGCGCCTCGGTGTCAAAGAGCGCCTCGGCGGGTGGGTCGATGGGCATTCGGGCATGAAACGCCTGCTGAATGATCTCGAACAGCATCGCGGCATCGTCAGGCACAGCGAGGCGCAAGCTGATTCTTGTGCTCACAGCACACCAGTGTAGCCGGGAGTGGCATCACCGCTGGAGGTCATCGGTTGGCAGGTGCCAGGCCAGCGGCGACACGTAGCCCCGAACAGGGGGAGGCAGCGCGTACTCATTGTGCCTCAGCAACGGCACCGACACGGTTGTATTTCAGGACGTTCACCACCCTTGTCGTCTGGACGCAACGATCACCTCGGGGAAGTAGCTGACCAACACATCCGGAGGGATGGGGCCAGGATGGGCAGCGGCGGCCAACGCCTGCGCGGATGCGGCCAGGGCACCCGCCGACAACGCGGTGACACCGGAGGCCAACAGCGCGGCGCAGCTACCGGCCAGCACATCACCTGACCCGGCCTGGGCCGTCCAAGCCGGGCCGCGCACTGCCGTGATCGCGGCACCGTTGGGGGCTATGACATACTGCACCGCACCCTTTAACAACACCGTGGCCTGGAACCGGCTGGCAGCCTCAGCCGCATACTCCAACGGGTGACCATTGACCTGTTCGCGTTTCACCCCCAGCAACCGCGCCAGTTCGGCGGCGTGCGGAGTGAGCAACGACCCTGGCGGCAACGGCTCCGACGCTCCACCCAGCAACGACAACGCCCCGGCGTCCAATACGCAAGGCACACCGTCGCTCAGCCTGGCTTGAAGCCGGGCGATACCGAACTCCGCTTCATCCCAGCCGGAACCAAGGCACCACGCCTGCACCCGTCCTGCGCCGTAGGTGATAGACGGGGTTCGCAGCAGCAGCGCGGGTTTCGCCGCATCGGTACCTACGTAACGGATAAACCCGGCTCCCGACCACAGCGCTCCCAACACCGTGAGCACCGCCGCGCCTGGATAACGCGCCGAGCCGGTGTCGATGCCGACCACGCCACGGGAGTATTTGTCACTGCCGGGGCCCGGTTGCGGCCACAGTGTAGCCACATCTTCGGGCTCCATGGCTTTGAGACTTCCCTGGCCGACCGCGCGCATCAGACCTCCTCAATCGGTGGGGGCACGGCACCCTCCAGCACCACCATAGCGATTGCCATGCCGCCGTCATGGGAAATGGAAAGATGACTCCGGACGACACCGCGCTCCTCAGCCCTGGCCCGCACCGCGCCATTTAACGTCAGCGACGGCGCACCGTCGCCGTCGTGTGTCACCGCTATGTCTATCAAGGTGCCACCAGTCGCCGAACCCAGCGCTTTGACCAGCGCCTCCTTGGCCGCGAAGCTGCCAGCCAACGATTCGGTACTCGGTTGACCCACCAGTTCGGCTGCGGCGAAGACGCGCCGTGCCATACCGGGGTGACGCTCCAGGGCCGCGGCCAGCCGCGCCACGCTCACCATGTCCACCCCGATGCCAACGATCATGGCTTACTCGACGGTGACGGACTTGGCCAGATTACGGGGCTGGTCTACGTCGTTGCCGAGCAGGGTCGCCAACTCGCAGGCGAACAACTGCAACGGCACCGTGGCGGTGAGTGGTTGTAGCAGCACCGGGGTGGACGGCAGTTCCAACAGGTAGTCGGCGTACGGTGCGACGCTCACGTCACCACGTTCAGCCAGCACTACGGTGCGGGCTCCGCGCGCCCGTACCTCCTGAATGTTGGACACCACCTTTTCGTGCAGCTGCCCGGCACCCACCGGGGGCACCACCACAAACACCGGCGTGGTTTCGTCGATGATGGC
>JAIRRM010000048.1 GCA_031255975.1 Propionibacteriaceae bacterium
AAGCCCCCATCTTTCGTCATTCCGGCCTCCGAGCCGGAATCCCACCACCTTCCGTCATTCCGGCCTCCGAGCCGGAATCCCTTCACCGCTCATCATTGCGGACACCGCGAGAGCGGTGAGCAGCATGGTGGCGGACAGCATTGCAGACTGATCGGTGGTGCCGGCCATGAACGGAACGGCAATCGGATCAGCCCCGAGCCGAATCCCATCACCATCCCACCATTCCGACCCCGCCATACAGTACGAGGGCCGTCCCTTTCGGGACGGCCCTCGCGATTGCCTTTATTGGCGTCAGTGACTATGCACGACCCCACGGCGGGAGCATCAGCAGCGCCCAGGTGATGATCGGCGTACCGACAATCAAAACCCAGCTCTGAGCGAAGATGCCCTTGTAGATGTAATCGGCCTGGTATGCGCCGTTGGCGACGGCGAGAGCGCCGTTCGTCGAGTACGGCGAGCAGTCCACCGTCGAAGCGGACACCGCGAGAGCGGTGAGCAGCATGGTGGCGGACAGCATTGCAGACTGATCGGTGGTGCCGGCCATGAACGGAACGGCAATCGGAATCAGAATCGGGAACAGACCCGTGGTGGAGGCGTAAGCCGAAACCAGGGCCGCCACGAAGAAGATGACGATGCAGGTGATGAGCGGCGAGCCAGCCTCAGCGGCCAGGGTGCCAACCCACTTCACAACGCCGTGATCCTCAAGGAGGCCGACGTAGGTGACGATACCGCAGACCAACAGCAGGGTCGGCCATGCGATCTGCCCAACGGCGCCCTTGGCGGACTTCGGGAAGATCAGGGTCAACACTGCGCCAATGGCCAGAGCGGTCCAGCCCACATCAATATAGGTGGTGAGCTTGGTCGGCGTGACCTTCTCAACACCATCAACGATCTTGGTGACATCAACCTTCATGGTGGCGGCGACGACCACGATGGCCGCCAATGCCACGATGCCCAGCAGGGTGCCGGTACGCTCAGCGTTAAGGGTGATATTCGTGTCGATCTTGGCTTCACCGGAGAAATCGCCGAACTCCTCGTCAACGAGACTCTCAGCGGAACCCTCGAGGTCGATTTCCTCGTCGCGCTCGGAGGCGGCAACCTCGGCCTCAGTCGGGCCGGCCTTCGGATACATCAAGAACGCGGCAACGAGCACCAGCAGGAACATCAGGAAGCCGACGGCCCACATAGCCATGTGGCTGAAGTGCGTGTTCAGCAGATCGCCAACCGCGTAGCCATCAAGTTCGCCAACATTGACGTATGCGTAATCCGGGTTGTCGACAACGCCCTTGATGATGACGCCGTAGACGCCCATCGGGGACAGCGAACCAGCGGATGCACCCTGGATGACGGCCTGCGACATCGGGATCGGGTTGATCTTGTTCTGGCGGTTGAAGGCCAGAGCGATCGGCATCAGGATAGCGGCGGCGGCCGGCGTGGCGCAGCCAATGGCCGTCAGAACGGCGCAGATGAGGAACATGGCGAACGGGAAGAGGGTGGCCTTGCCGCCAACCATCTTGAGCCCCTGGGCCACGATCCAGTCAACCGTGCCATTGTTGTTGGCCAACGCGAACAGATATGTCACACCGATAAGGGTGAACATCAGGTTCGTGTTCCAGTTAGCCTGCATGAATGAAACGGTGTCACCATACAAAATAGGGCCGGTGATTGTCAGAACTGAGACCACCAGGATGCCCATGTGGATCTCGGTTATGGAACCGACCACGAATGCCAGAACCAGAATCGCGGTTGCGACAATGGCCTGAGTTACGGTCGAGTTGACGAGCAAGTCGGCCGCGCCCTCAAGAAAAATCACGAGGAACTCCTTTGTCCTATATTTAGCCCGACGCGCGGATGCGCCCCGGGCACATGCTTTGCAGCACAAAGTCGTTTAGACCCTTCGAGCCTAATGCCGCCCTCCTCGGGAGGCAATAGCCTCAAAAAATCTTGGCCAGCCAACGGGCACCCAAAGGCACACGCCAACTCACCGTATCCAAATCTAGCCCATGTGCTCCGAAACGCACCCATTAATTCACCACTTTGTGGACAGGTATTGCGGACGCATTGAGGCCCACCCTAAAACGGGTGGGCCTCAATGTAAGTAGTCCGACTTTAATCCCCTGATACGGTCAGCAAAATTACCTACCGCGGGAATCGGCCGTCGCGGCTAAGCGGCGGTTACATTCACTTCGACGTGCGCGGTCACCGCGTCCGTCAACTTGACGCCTACGGTGTGTTTGCCGAGCGCCTTGATCGGCTTGGCGAGGGTGATGGCGCGCTTATCGACGGCGGGGCCACCGGCCTTTTTGATGGCCTGTACCAGCGCCGACGTGGTGACGGCACCGAACAGCGCGCCAGACTCGGCGGCCCTGGCGGGTACGGTCACCTTCAAGCCCTCGATCTGCTCGCGCAGTGCGGAAGCATGGGTGTTGTCGCGCACGTCGCGGGCGTCCCGCGCCCGCTTGATGCCCTCGATCTGCTTCTCGGCACCGCGTGTCCACACGACGGCTTTGCCCTGCGGCACCAGGAAGTTACGACCGTAACCGTCCTTGACTTCGACGACATCACCGGCGAGGCCGAGCTTAGCGATATTGGTGGTGAGAATCAGCTTCATGTCGCGTCCCCTCCTTATCTCAACGAACCGTCGAGGCGTACGGCAACAGCGCCAACTCGCGCGCGTTTTTGACGGCGAGGGCGATCTTGCGCTGATCCTGCACGCTGAGACCGGTGACACGACGAGCGCGAATCTTGCCGCGCTCCGAGATGAACTTGCGCAACAGCGCGATGTCCTTGTAATCGACCGCGCCAATACGCACGGCCTTGACCGGGATGAACTTGAGTTTCCTGTTCGCTGGCTTTCGCTGCGGACCGGCCATTGTGGTGCTCCTTTGTTAACTGAGCCCGGCGTAACGCCGGAATGGATGGTTTGTGCTGTATCGCTGTGTTGCGACGGGCCGTGGTGACTGACTCACCGCGGTGGTATCAGAACGGAGGCTCGTCGCTCTGGGCGTTGGCCCACGGGTCGGCCACCGGAGCGGCCTGTGCAGAGCCTCCGCCGGAATGACCGCCACCCCAGGAATCACCGCCGGAATGACCTCCGAAATTGCCGCTGCCACCTTGACCGCCACCGGAGATACGGGTGACCTTGGCGGTGGCGTAGCGTAGCGCCGGGCCGATCTCGTCCACCTCGACCTCGAAGACCGTACGGCGTTCGCCATCACGACCCTCATAGCTACGCGAACGCAGCCGACCAGTGACGATGACCCGCATCCCCTTGGTGAGGGTTTCGGCCACATTCTCGGCGTATTGCCGCCAGACGGCACACGACAGGAACATCGTGTCGCCGTCCTTCCACTCGCCGCTGTTGCGGTCGTAGTTACGCGGAGTGGACGCCACCGTGAAGTTGGCGACCGCTACACCCTGCGGGGTGAAGCGAAGTTCGGGGTCGGCGGTGAGATTACCGACGACCGTGATTGGGGGCTCGCCTGTCATTTCCAGTTCCTGCCTCGTTCGTTACGAATTGATGTGATGTACGTAAGCCTGCCAGCTAATTTGGGGTTTGCAACCGCGAATCCGTTATCTGTGGCTAAGCCTTAGCGGATCTGCTGGCCGGGTAACCACTTGGGCTACGGTGCCAGTTGAACCAGCCGCGACCCCGGATGTCTCCTGGCACACCGCCGAGTTCAGATCTCTCGGAGCCGCCGGCAACGCTTGCCGTTTGGCCGCACCTGGACCACTCGAAGCTTCAGGTGGCCAATCGCGCGCTGCGCCATTTTGAGCACCCGAGCCTCTGGCAGGACCAGAGCCTTACAAATGGCTATTTCTCGTCTGTCCGCATCACCTTGGTTCGCATCACCTGCTCGTCAATCGTGAGCAGACGATCCATCT
>JAIRRM010000084.1 GCA_031255975.1 Propionibacteriaceae bacterium
CGTCAGGCTGCCCCGCAACCGACGCCGGAAGCACGCCATCGCTGCCGAGAGAGCGCGCCAATTCTTCGCGGTAGCGCGACACCACCAGCAAGCCGTAGTCGATAGAGAGCGCCACCCCAATGATCGAGATGATGTTCAGGTTGAATGAATCGACCCCGCGATAGAAAGTCAACGCCCACACCGCACCGAGGCCGACACCGATGGACACCAGCGCGCCCAACAGCGGTAACCCGGCGGCGATCACGCCGCCGAACACGATAATCATCAGCAACAACGCCACCGGCAAACCGATGCTCTCGGAGCGGATGAGGTCGGCTCGCACCAAATCGTTGATGCCGTCACCCACCTTGGCGTTGGAAAGCTCGTACACCTTGGCATCGGGGAACACCTGGCGTAACGCCGTCTCCAGGCTGGCCACCGAGTCATCTAAGGTCGTCTGGGCCTCGTGCAACTCACTACTCTTCAGCTCGGAGAACTCCGGCTTCAAGGTGACAGCGATCGCAAAACCCGTACCCTGTGACGAATAGAACGCTAGCGCCTGTTGATCCTGTGGGTCGGGGAAGCTGAACGGGCTGGTCAACTGCGCCACCCACTCGTTGCCCATCAGACCTTGCAGCGCCATCACCACCGCGCCAGCTTTCATTTGGTCGGTGGCCAGTTGCGCGACGGGCACCCCATCCACTATCACCATGATCGACTGGCTGCCATCGGACGAAGCGGTGAGGCTGTTCACCTCATCCGACTCGGTACCGGTAGCCATGGATTTGGAAGACTCCATACGGTCGAACAAGCCGCCCTGGCCATATCCAAACAGCGCCCCACCTGCGGCAGCACCCAGCAGTAACACCCAACACAACACGAACACCCACGGATGTTTTGTAAGGCCATTTCCTAACTTCGTAAACATATCTGCAACCCTCTCATCGAGGCTGATCGCTAAAGAATACCGATTAAAATCTTGACTAAGGGACGACCGCAACGGGAGCACTGTGCGACACCCTGCAGCGGTGAAAGCCGTCGTCACCTCAGGGTATCAGTTCGGTTCTCCATTCGTCAGACTTTGGGGGATGTCGACGGATTGCGGCAGAATAGCTTGCGGCCTGCCTCCGTAGCTCAGCGGCCAGAGCTCTCGCCTTGTAAGCGAGCGGTCGAGGGTTCGACTCCCTCCGGGGGCTCCAACAGTTCGGAGCGCCTTGGCTCCGCTTTGACACGCGAGAAGTTGGTAGTGCGGAAGACGGCGGGGCTGGGGGACTTGCTTGCTTCCACGACGCGATAACACGATGAGCACATGCCACCCCTGCGGCAACGCTCCTGGAACCACACGGCAGACATTCCCCAACTAGTCGGAGCAGTGAGTTACGCCCTCACCGCGACAACTCCCCTGGTGACCACACGACGGGCATAGGGTATGGTTGCGATTGTGGCACTTCCGGCAGTAGCAATCGATATCAGCAAGCAACTCAAGGCAGAGTTGGAGGAGCGGTACCGTAACGGCGAGATCGACAAGAACCGCTACCTCATTGAAAAGAGCAAGCTGCAAGAACGCATTGACAAGGGGATGGCGATCAAACGTACCCCTTTCGGCATGGGACTCAAGATCTTCGTGGTGGTGTTGCTATGCCTCTCTGCGGCGTTCTTCGTGTTTATGACAAATAGTTACCTCGGTTCCGCCGGCGGCCTCAACATGTGGATGGGGTATATCTTCGCCGCAGCGCAACTCGGCAGCGCAGTCTGGGTGCTTTCGCGCCCATAACGCTTATATACGAGCAGGTTTTCTCCTTTTCAGGCGACAACCACTCGCACGTCGGGCCAACGCCCATCCAACCTGAGCACACCTTCCCCGCCACCCCTCCGTCATTCCAGCCCACGTCGTTCGTCATCCCGGCCCCGTCTCCGTCATTCCGGCCCCACCCTCCGTCATTCCGGCCCCCGAGCCGGAATCCCCCACCACACAGCTTGAGGCCGCACCCACCAGGGCGCGGCCTCAAATCAGACGGGAATGTGTAGGGCTGCCTAGTCAGCCCAGCCGACGGGTACAAACCATGAAACAAACCCCGGTGAACACCAGCAACAACGCCGCCACAGGAAGCAATCCCCGCCCCGTAGCCAACGAGCCACCCGTACCCACCACCGGAGCGTCACCCTCCGGAACATCATCCTCGGCAGCCGAAACCACGGCGGTGTACGAAGCGGTCAATACCCGAGCGTCATCAAACATACAGCGGCGCCGCACCCCACGCATCCACCGTATTGGACTTCTCACCCCGACCATAACCACAGCAACACGGCGATCTCATAATCCGACCACAAGGCCGTAACGCCACCCCCTAGTATCACCGGAGACACTCGCAGCCAGCACATCGAAGTCAACCAGTAACTGAATACCCCCAGCTACAGCCGTATGAGACACCCTAGGTCCTAAACCATCAGGATTGCATAAATCGTCATCATGATAGGTGTACACCACCGAATCCGCCGAAGCTGTGGATAAGCCTACAAAACTCGCCACTGCCAGCGACAAAGCTAACGAACCTAACAGCAGGCGGCCCATAAAACTCGCCCGGGAGGAATCAGTCTTAGCAGCTCTAAGTTGAACCATCAGTCACTTCACCTTTCGTAGAACCCGCAACATAAGCTTGTGGCAAAATGCCGGGATGATTTTCTTTATTCCCCAGGGGCACCGATGATGGCGGGGCGACTACGGCGCAGGCATTGGGTAGCTCGTCAAAACATCATCTTCGGGCAGCATTAAAACCACCACCGCAAAGCGTGGGATTGCGGCTCGGAGGCCGCAATGACGGGGGGACACACAGCACGAGATTGCGGCTCACGGGCCGCAATGACTGAGGAACCACCACCACAAGTACAGATTGCGGCTCGGGGGCCGCAATGACGAGAGACGACACAAAACACGAGTACAAACGCAGATTGCGGCTCGGAGGCCGCAATGATGAGAGATGATCGCAAAGCGTGGGATTGCGGCTCGGGGGCCGCAATGACGGAGGACAGTCTTGGACTATGCGTTATCCAGCGGCGACGAACGCCAACGCTTCGCCGCTGAGTGTCACCTGCTCCCCAGCCGCCACAAATGCGGCCTGGCCACCAGAGAGGGTAATAGATGTGGCGTCAGCGCAGTCACAGCGCAACGTACCGTCGATCAACAACAGCACCCGCCGCGAGTCGGTGGCGGGCAACGGCCAATCGAGCACATCCGCCACCTGCAACCGCCAAAGTTGAAACTCGCTCACCGGCACCGGGTAACGGCAAAGCCCCTCGGCTTCGCTCACCGGGGTCACCAAAGCCGGTGGGGCAGGCTCGAAGCGCATCACGTCTGCCAGCACCGCGTGATCGATGTGTTTGTGGGTAAGCCCACCGCGTAACACATTGTCGCTGGCGGCCATGATCTCAATACCGGTACCGCGTAGGTAGGCGTGCAGCACTCCGGCGTCGGTGTACAAACCCTCACCAGGCCGTAACACCACATGGTTCAGCATCAACGCGGCCAGCAGGGACTGATCTCCGGGATATGCCTCATCCAGCATCAGCACCAGCCGGGCGAACATTCCCAACTCATCCGGGTCATTCTCATGGGGGACGGCAGCCGCGATCACCTCGGTCAGCAACTCCGCCCGCGAGCCGCACAGCGCGTCCAGGAACACTTCAGCCACCGCAGACTCGCCTTCGCGCATTCGCAGCGGTGCCAAAAACGGCCCCAACACCGCCTCAGCTACCCCCAGACCCCCAAACAGCCGTAAGGTGTCGCGCTGATCGCGGAACCCGCTCAGCGCCTCGAACTCGGTGAGAGCCACGATCAACTCTGGTTTATGGTGCGGATCGCGGAAGTTGCGTTCGGCGGCATCCAACGGCACTCCGGCGGCGTTCTCGGCGGCAAACCCGGCGGCGGCCTGATCCGCGTTGGGGTGAGCCTGCAAACTGAGCGGCTGTGCCGCAGCCAAAATCTTCAGCAGGTACGGCAACCCGGTGCCGTACGCCGCGTTCTCACTGTTCGGAGCAACTCCGGCAGCAGCTAGGAACTCGCTCAACGGCACCTCGTCCGGCCCCACCAGCGCGGTACCGCCAGAGTGGGTACCAAGCCAGTACTCCGCGTAGGGCAGCGCCGTGACGGGGATGCCAAGAATCTCCGGAATGGCGGTCTGCGAACCCCAGTCGTAGTGCTTAAGCACTCCTTTTAGTCGTTGCACTGTGTCTCCTTCCGCACCTCGCGGCGAAGGTACGGCACCAGCGGGCATTACGTGTTCTTCAACACCACGTCTTCTACGGTGTTGGCTACCTCTTGACAGGCATCGCAGACGCCCTCCAGGTAGTCGAACACTTTGCACCAGCCGAAACTGACGAGTGGGTCGGCGTCCGGCTCCGTAAACAGATCACGGATGGCGCGGGTGTAGAGCACATCGCCTTCCTCCTCCAAGCGACCGATCTCCACACACGACTTGCGAATGTGTTTCGGCTTCTTGAAATGACGCAGTTCTTTCAGCAACGCCTTCACTGCGGCGGAGCAGGCTTCGATCACCTCCACAAAGGGCAGCACGTCGGGGCGAATGGTGCCGATGTTGTGCATATACATACGCTTCAGCACGTCTTCGGTCTTGTCAGTGACGGTATCGATGGCTCCGGCGATGGCCAGAATATCCGCCCGCTCAATCGGGGTGATGAACTCGGCCTCCACATGCTCCACCAACGCGTGCAGTTTGCCGTCGCTGTCGTGCTCAATGGCGTGCATCCGCACCAGCGCCCGTTCCATATCCAGGTTCTCGTAATCGCCCAGGCTCTCCCGAAGCAGTTTTGCCGCCTGGCAGGCGTAATCAGACATCTCGACCAGCAGCTCGAAGTAATCGACCTTCTTCTTATCCGCTTTGGCCATCAACCCACTCCTTAATCAGATTAATCAGAAAATCTTCATGAAAACCCAGGCGGTTACGAAACCGAGCGCGCCACAACCGGGGAAAGTCAGCACCCAGGCCAACACCATGTCCTTCACAATCGACCAGTTCACCGCCCGTACCCGTTTGGCAGCACCTACCCCGATGATAGCCGTCGTCTTGGTATGAGTGGTGCTCACCGGCAATTTCAACGCCGACGCCAGCACCAAGCAGACTACCGACGTCAGGTCGGCGGCGAACCCCTGGTGTGGGGTGAGTTTCACCATGTCCATGCCCACCGATTTGATGATGCGATAGCCGCCGATAGACGTGCCAACCGCCATCGTCAGCGAACAGAGCAACATCAGCCATACCGGAATGACGAACTCATGTACATCCGCCTGCCCGCGTGCCAGGAACACCCCCAGCATGAAGACACCCATGAACTTCTGGCCGTCCTGCGCGCCGTGCATAAACGCCATGCCGGCACCGGCGGCCACCTGGGAGCGACGGAACACCGAGTTGGCGGCGGCGCGATGCAGTTGGGAAGCACCGGCCTCAATCAGCCGTACGGCCACAAACCCCAGCCCGAAGCCAAGCAGCGTGGAGAGCCCCAGCCCGTATACCACCTTGACCCATTCACTACCGTTGATACCATCAAGACCGCCTTGCAGCGCGATGGCGGCCCCAGAGATGCCTGCGATGAGAGCGTGAGATTCACTGGTGGGGATGCCGAACCACCATGCGGCGGTGGCCCAGATGACGATGGCGAGCAGCGCCGCGCAGAGCGCGACAAGCGCGGTGTCGCTGTTGCCGCCGAAATCGACCATTTTGTAAATCGTCTCCGCCACCCCGGCACTGATAGCCGTCATTACGAATACCCCGAGGAAGTTAAACACCGCCGCCATGACGATAGCGGCCCGCACCCCCATAGCCCGAGTGGACACACAGGTGGCGATGGCGTTGGGGGCATCCGTCCAACCGTTGACCAGCACCACTCCGAGAGTCACGATCACGGTCACTAATAACGGGGGGTTCGTGAATAGCGCTCCCAAGAACTCACCGAACCCGACAGTCACCCGGCCAACTTACCATGCAAGCGCCAGGCGTGTGGAAAGTCGCGTTTTCGCCTCCCACAGAGTTTCCACAGCCAACTCAAAGCTATAACCTCGCCTTGCTGCCAGAATTGAGCCATGACACAGACCAGCGCTGAGGTGTTCACCCGCACCGACGGCTCCCCCATTCACGTTCTGGCGGTAGACGACGAACCCAGTCTCACCGAACTACTCTCGATGGCGTTCCGTTACGAGGGCTGGCAGGTGACCACCGCAAACTCCGGGCTGGCGGCGGTAAGAGCCGCCAGGGACATCAAACCGGACGCCGTCGTACTCGACATCATGATGCCCGACTTCGACGGGCTGGAGGTGATGCGGCGCATCCGCGATGACCAACCCGGCGTGCCCGTGGTGTTCCTCACCGCAAAAGACGCCGTGGCCGACCGGGTAGCCGGGCTAACCGCTGGAGGCGACGACTACGTGACCAAGCCTTTTAGTCTGGAGGAGTTAGTGGCGCGTATCCGGGCGCTGCTACGCCGGGCCGGGGCGGCACGGGTGGCGTCTGAATCGGTACTACGGGTCGGTGACCTGGTTTTGGACGAGGACAGCCACGAGGTATCCCGCGACGGCGACGAGATCCAACTCACCGCCACTGAATACGAACTGCTGCGCTTCATGATGCGCAACCCCAAACGGGTGCTGTCAAAAGCACAGATCCTGGATCGGGTGTGGAACTACGACTTCGGCGGGCAGGCCAACATCGTGGAACTATATGTGAGCTATTTACGTAAAAAGATCGACTCTGGGCGGGAGCCGATGATCCACACCTTACGGGGGGTCGGCTACGTATTACGCCCCGGCAAGGGGGTTTGATGCCGTCTTTCGCCGGTGCGCGCACCTGGATAAAAGACAAGTTCCAACCGCTGGCCACGGGAATCCTGACCCGGCGGCCGACTTTGATGCCATCTTTCACCGGTGTGCGTGCCTGGATAAAAGACAAGTTCCAACCGCTGACCACAGGAACCCTGACCCGGCGGCTGATTCTGCGCACCGCCGCCATCATGGCGGCGCTCGCCATTGCGCTTGGGGTGGCCACGTCGGTAGCGATGCAGCGCGTTATGTTGCGTAACGTTGACAACTCACTGGCCATCAGCCAGGCGACGTTCTGGCGTGACCCAGTCATCCTGCCCGGCGGGCATACGGTGAACGGGCTGAGCGAGACTGGCCTGGAAGTGGTGATCGTGGACGGCGTCCTGCAAAGGGCGCAGATGCACAGCCACGGTGCTGACGTGGAACTGAACCTGACCATGGTGATGCAGCTGCGAACCGTGCCAGCCAACGGTCTTCCCGTCACCATCGACATCCCCGGATTCGGCGAGTGGCGCCTATCGCACCAGGCCCGTATCCGGATGTCCGCCGGGAGCATTCCGGTGGCCATGGAGTACATCGTCGGGGTACCGACACGAGGGCTATATACATTCACCAACGATGTCATCTTCATTGAGGCGGTACTGACACTCATCGCCGTCGGGGTCACCGCGATCGTGGTGAATGTGGTGGTGCGCAACTCGCTACGTCCACTCTCCCAGATGGCCGAAACCG
>JAIRRM010000169.1 GCA_031255975.1 Propionibacteriaceae bacterium
GGCGATGGCACCCGAACTCACCAGCACCACCTGACGCCCCATTCCATGTTGCGTGGCAAGGGCATCCACCAACGCCAGCAACTTGTCATGATCGAGTCGGTGAGCGGTAGTAAGCGATGACGAGCCGACCTTCACCACGATACGTTTCGCCGTGGCGATAGCGGCCCGAATGTCGGCTTCGGCCTCATTCATCGTCATTGCCCCACTCATCGGGGTCGGCCAATGCCTCCCCGTGTACCTGACGCCAGTCGATACCCCGCTCGACATCATCCATCAATTCGTCTCGCATCGCCTGATACTCGGCGTCGCGGGCACGACGGCGCGTCACCGCAGGACGCTGAGTGAACAGCCGCTCATCGTCGCCGCGACGCGCCAGGATCTCGGCACCGCTATCGATGTGCGGCGCGAAATCAAACACCACCGGGTGCGGCCCGGCACCGATGGCCACCGCATCGCCGGGCGCAGCACCCAACCGCAGCAGTTCCTCCTCAACGCCGAGCCGATTCAGCCGATCCGCCAGATAGCCGACGGCCTCGTTGTTGCCAAAATCGGTCTGCGCCACCCAGCGTTCCGGTTTACGGCCCTGCACCCGCCACACGAAGCCGCCCTCACCGTCGCCCATACGACGTATCGTGAACTGATCGCCTTCATCGACGGCCGGAGGACGAATAACTATACGGGGGACGGGTTGCGCCGCCACCGCAGCGCGGCGTGCCGCCACCAACTCCGCCAACGCGAACGTCAATTCCCGCAACCCCGCTCCGGTCTTGGTGGAGATGCGGAACACCGGCAGTTCACGCGCCGCGATCTCAGGCTCGGCGATGGCGGCGATCTCGGCGGCGTCCGGTACGTCCACCTTGTTCAACGCCACCAGCCGGGGCCTATCTTCCAGGCCGCCGTATGCCGCTAATTCCGCTTCGATCACATCCAGATCGGTGATCGGGTCACGCCCCGGCTCGTAAGTGGCGCAGTCGATGACGTGTACGATGGCCCAGCAACGCTCAATATGGCGCAGGAAATCATGCCCCAGACCACGCCCCTCAGAAGCCCCCTCGATGAGCCCTGGCACATCGGCGATGGTGAAGGTAGTCTCTCCGGCCACCACCACGCCCAGATTGGGAACCAATGTGGTAAACGGGTAGTCGGCGATCTTGGGACGCGCGCGCGACACCGCCGCGATCAGGGACGATTTGCCGGCGCTCGGGAACCCCACCAACGCCACGTCGGCCACCACTTTGAGTTCCAATACGATGCTGCGATGGTCGCCGTCTTCACCCAGCAACGCAAAACCCGGTGCCAAGCGACGGCTGGATGCCAACGCGGCGTTACCGAGCCCACCCCGGCCACCGGCGGCGATCACCACTTCGGCGTCGGGGGTCGCCAGGTCGGCCAGCACGGCCCCGGAATCGGCGTCGGTCACGTAGGTGCCCTGCGGCACCGCCAACACCACATCGTCGCCGCTGGCACCGTTCTTGAAATCACCCTGGCCCGGTTGGCCGTTGGTGGCTTTCCGGCGCGACTGCCGGTGGTAATCCACCAGGGTGGTCAGACCGGGATCGACCCGCAGTATCACCGAGCCGCCGTTGCCGCCGTTGCCGCCGTCTGGGCCACCCAACGGCTTGAACTTCTCGCGCTTCACCGAGGCGCAGCCGTTGCCGCCGTGGCCTGCTTCGACTTGTAGCACCACCTTGTCGACGAAAGACGGTATCGCCATGGCCTGCCCCCCTGCGCACCTTTCCAAGTGCCCTACTCCGAAGATAACGACACGAGGGCGGCCACCCCTTGTCGGATAGCCCGCCCTCGCACGTAAGTCTGTGTCGGCTCCGCGGTTAAATCACCGGAGGCGATCAACTGTGTCAATCGCTCACGCGGTCGCCGCGATGTTGACCACCCGGCGGCCACGTTTGGTGCCGAACTCCACCTTGCCGGCGACCAGCGCGAACAGGGTATCGTCACCGCCACGGCCCACGCCATCGCCGGGATGGAAGTGGGTGCCGCGCTGCCGCAAGATGATCTCGCCAGCGTTAACCTGCTGGCCGCCGAAGCGCTTCACGCCAAGGCGCTGTGCGTTGGAATCACGACCGTTGCGCGAGCTAGACGCGCCCTTCTTGTGTGCCATTTCTGTTCCTCCAATGCCTTCGCACAGGCCCTACGCGGCGATGCCGGTGATCCTGACGGTGGTGTAGCGCTGGCGGTGGCCTTGGCGCTTGCGGTAACCGCTCTTGTTCTTAAACTTCAGGATGCGGATCTTCGGCCCCTTGACCTCACCCAGTACCTCGGCGCTCACCTTGGCTTTCGCCAGCGCACTCGCCTCGGCGGTGAGTTGACCATCGTCCACCAACATGACGACGGGCAACTCGACGGTGGCACCCACTTCCTGCGTCAGGTCGTCGATGTTGACGATGCTGCCGACCTCGACCTTGTGCTGGCGGCTGCCAGCGCGCACAATCGCGTACACCTTGGTTCTCGCTCTCTTCACTCTTCGCCGCTCACGGCCACACGGGACACACCCGGGCACGCGAGAAGCGCCGAGGGATGAGTCTACGCGAGGCCGTCAGGCTAGGCAAACCTCATTTACGTTTGGACGCGCGCTTCGCGGCCCGCTCCCCGCCGTCAGCCGGAGCCTGCGTGGTAACGGGTTCGTCGTGGCGGATGTAACCGCGCCCACCACAGTGGTCACACGACTCGGTGAATGCTTCCGCAAGCCCGATGCCGATGCGCTTTCGGGTCAACTGCACCAGGCCGAGGCTGGTGACCTCACTCACCTGATGCCGGGTACGGTCACGCCCCAGACACTCCACCAGGCGGCGCAGCAATAGTTCGCGGTTGCCAGGTAGCACCATGTCGATGAAGTCGATCACCACGATGCCGCCAAGGTCACGCAGCCGAAGTTGCCGTACGATCTCCTCGGCCGCTTCTAAGTTGTTGCGGGTGACGGTTTCCTCCAGGTTGCCACCGGAGCCGGTGAAACGGCCCGTGTTCACGTCGATCACCGTCATCGCTTCGGTACGATCAATGATGAGCGAACCCCCCGATGGCAGAAACACTTTGCGTTCCAACGCCTTCGAGATCTGCTCGTCGATGCGATACTGCGCGAACGGGTCGCCCTGCTCTGCTGTATCCCAGCGCACCAAACGATCCTGTAGGTGTGGCGCGATGTGGGCGACATAGGCCGCCACCGAATCGTAGGCGTCCGCGGCACTGCCGTTACCGGCCACCACCAACTGCGTAAAGTCCTCGGTGAACAGGTCGCGCACGATGCGCAGGGTAGGGTCGGGCTCGGCGTACAGCAACTGTGGCGCGGCACCGGTTTTGGCCTTGCGGTCGATCACCTCCCACTGGGCGTGCAACCGCTCCACGTCATGCACCAACTCCTCCTGAGTGGCACCTTCGGCGGCGGTGCGGATGACGGCGGATGCCCCGTCGGCCACTACTTCGCCCAGAATGCGCTTCAAGCGGAGGCGTTCGCTGTCAGGCAGCTTGCGCGACACCCCGGACAGATGCCCCACTGGGGCGTAAACCACATAACGCCCCGGCAGCGAGATATGCGCGGTGAGCCGGGCACCTTTCGCGCCGATTGGGTCTTTGGATACCTGCACCAACACGGCCTGACCAGGCTGGAATATGGCCTCCATCTTACGATCGGCACCCTGTTCGCCGACCGCGTCCCAATCCACTTCACCGGCATATAGCACCGCGTTCCGGGCGCGACCGATGTCGATGAACACCGCCTCCATGCTGGGCAGCACGTTCTGAACCCGTCCCAGATAAATGTTTCCGATGAGGGACGACGAAGACGCGCGGTCGACGTAATGCTCCACCAGGATGCCGTCTTCTAACACCGCGATCTGGTTGTAATCGTCGCGCTGCCGGATGACCATCCGGCGCTCCACCGATTCACGCCGGGCCAGAAACTCGGCCTCGGTGAGAATCGGAGCCCGCCGCCCGGAGGCGCGACCCTCCTTGCGGCGCTGCCGCTTCGCCTCCAGCCGGGTGGAACCCTCGATGCCGGCCACCTCGTCGGAGGCGGAACCCAACGCCTTGGTACGCGGCTCGCGCACCTTGACGACTACCTCGTTCGGATCGTCCTCGGCACCGCCGAGATCCTCACCCCGCCGCCTACGCCGCCGCCTACGCCGCCGACCGCCACCGGCGTCTTCGGATTCTTCATCGTCTTCGTTGCCGCCGTCTCCGGATTCACCGGATTCGTCGCCTTGCGCCTCACCTTCGCCGATACTCTCGTCATTCCTGCGTCGCCGACGACCTCCGCGACGGCGACGGCGACGGCTCGGGCCGGGTTCGTCGTCAGCTTCAGCGGCGTCGTCTTGTCCGTCGGCGACGGTGTCTTCCGCGATGGAGTGGGCAAGGTCGCTCAAAGCGGCATCGCGCTCTGCTGCGTCTACCTTGCGGCTGCGGCGAGTACGAGTGGGTTTCACGCTCGCCAACGCCGCCTCAATGTCCAGATCCACGTCCGCGCTTGGCGCGACGACGGTTTCGGGCTCCGCCACGGCGGTGGAGTCTGCCGCAACGCTCGCGCTTTTACGGCTGCGGGTGCGCTTCGGCTTCTCAACCGGGGCTTCGGCCTCGACTTCAGCCTTCTTGGCACGAGCGCGGCTCACACGCTTTGGCTTGACAGGTTCCATTTCCGCCGACAGGACAGCCTGTTCCGGGGCTTCGGCCTCAACAACGGCCTTACGGGTGGTACGCCGCCGTGCTGGACGCGCCGCAGTGTCAGTTACTGGGATGATGGTCTCATCGGGCATATGCCCTCCTAGCCCGCAGTAGCCTACGGGCGGATATGTCGCGGCAAGCCACGAAAAGCCAATGGGCCGCTGGCTCACTCACCCCCGCGGTCGGCAACCGTCGCGGTGAGGCAAGCGCTTCAGCGCAGTTCCGGTTTGTCAAGGGGAGGCCCCGGAAACTTGTACCAAGTATGCCACACATCTGGGCATCCGGCGTTGCCGGGCGCGCAACACGCCATGGTTTCCCGGCTAAAACGCCGTAGCGCTCCCCTGCTCCAGCCGGGTGAGACGGCAGGAACTCCAGTCGGCTCCGTACCGCGACAACGCGGCGGTCACGTCGCTGGCCCGTACCAGTGGTTCGGTGTGGGCCACCACCATAGTTACGATGTTGCCGTCCACCCGGAGTTCTCGGAGCGCGGGCACCACGTCAATGGTCTTGATGCCGGAGCCGGATTCTCTGGTGATGGTGGCTGCCGGGGCGGCCAAGAGCGCCTGGACGGCGGCTTCCAATCCGATTGGGGCGGAGAACTCCGCCCGCCACAGCGATGCGGTCAACTCTTTTGCGGTCGCGCCGCGCTGGATAGCAACCACCTCGGTGACCGCCACCCCCACCGGAGCCACCGTATGCAGCGCCTCGCGCAACTGTTCCAGATCGGGCGCGGCGGCCAGAGCGACCTCCAGATACTCAGCGAGCGAGGCGGCACCGGTGGGTGCGACGTTGTAATGCGAGATGCGCGGGTGTGGGCTGAACCCGGATGAGTAGGCCACCGGCACTTGGGCGCGGCGCACCATCCGCTCGAACGCCCGTGCCAGATCGCGGTTCGAGGCGTAGCTGGCCGGGCCAGTTTTGGTGTAGCGCACCCGTACCCACATGACGGGATCGGGCCTACGCACCGGTGGTTCTCGCCTACTCATGAAACCCCCACCGCATCGCGTTTGCATTGTCCTCCGCCCTGCGCGGCCAACTCGATATCCACTCCGAAAAACGGGCAGACGCCACAGCCGTTACACCCAGCCCAACGGCAGTCCGGCAGTGAGGCCGCCAGCAGCGAATCCTGATAGTCATCCCAGAGCCAATCGCGATCAAGGCCGACTTCCAGATGATCCCAAGGCAATATCTCGTCTTTCGGGCGCTCCCGGGTGGTGTACCAGGCGACATCCACACCCGTTCCGGCGAGCGCGGTCACGGCGCACTCCATCCAACGCTCGAAGCTGAAATACTCACGCCAACCGTCGAACACCTCCCCGGCGCGCCACACCGCTTCGATGATGGCACCCACCAGACGGTCACCCCGCGACAGCAACCCCTCTACCAAAGCGGGCTCGGCGTCGGCGTAACGCACCGTGATGGCCCGCCCACAGCTACGGTCGGCGCGTACTTTGTCCTTGAGGCCGCGCATCCGGGCGCGCACGGTGTCGGTGTCGGCTTGCGCCACCCATTGAAAACTCGTCATCGGTTTCGGCACGAATCCGCCGATGCTGATGGTGCAGGCAATATCACGCCGACCGGAAACCTGCCGCCCGGTCTCGATGACGCGATGCGCCATGTCGGCGATCGCCAGCACATCGTCGTCGGTTTCGGTGGGCAGCCCACACATGAAATAGAGCTTCACCGAACGCCAACCCTGCGAGAAGGCCGTGGTCACCGTGGCGCTCAGATCGTCTTCGCTCACATTCTTGTTGATGACGGCGCGCATCCGCTCGGTGCCACCCTCCGGGGCAAAGGTGAGGCCGGTACGGCGTCCGTTTCGGGCCAGTTCGGTAGCCAGTTCGATGTTAAAAGCATCCACCCTGGTAGATGGCAGGCTGAGCGAGGTGGACGTACCGGCGTAGCGGCTCGCCATGTCGGCGACCAACTGCCCAATCTGGGAGTGGTCGGCGCTGGAGAGGCTGAGAATACCCACCTCGTCATAACCGGTGGCCGCCAGCCCGCACAGCGCCAACTGTTCGATAACGCTTGCCGAGCGCTCCCGCACCGGGCGGGTAATCATGCCCGCCTGGCAGAAACGACAGCCTCGGGTGCAGCCCCGGAACACCTCCACCGAGTAACGCTCATGTACCGTCTCGGCGACGGGAACGATGGGGCGTGACGGGAACCGCCAGGTGTCCAGTTTGGTGAGCACCCAACGTTGTGGCCGCGATGGCACCCCCGGTTGGTTGGGAGTGAGCGACGCTATAGCACCGTCGGCGCCATAGCTCACGTCGTACAACGACGGCACGTAAACCCGTCCGGTTTTAGCCAACTTGAGTAACAACCCGGCACGTCCTCCGGGTTTGCCGCCGCGTTTCCACTCCCGCACCAGGCAGGACACGTCTCCCACGGCCTGCTCGCCGTCGCCCAGGATAAAAGCGTCGATGAACGCGGCCATCGGCTCCGGGTTGACGCTACAGTGTCCCCCGGCGATCACGATGGGGTCGTCGACATCCCGGTCACAGGCGCGCAGCGGCACCCCGGCGAGATCCAGCATCTCCAGCACATTGGTGTAGCCCAGTTCGGTGGCAAGCGAAAACCCCCACACGTCGAAAGCCCGTACCGGCCGATGGCTCTCCAGCGTGAACTGCGCTATAGCGTGGGCGCGCAACAACATCGCCAAATCGGGCCACACCGTGTAGCTACGTTCGGCGGCGGCCCATTCGTAAGAATTGATGATCTCGTAGAGCACCGCGAGCCCCTGATTGGGCTGCCCGATCTCGTAGGCGTCGGGATACGAAAGCACCCAGCGCACCTCGACCGTGGCGTCATCCCAAGGTTTTACGACCGAGTTCGGCTCGCCGCCGACGTACTGAATGGGACGATGCACCTGGGTAAGCAGCGGCTCCAAAGCCGGGAAAAGAGACGCGGGTTCTGTCATGACACACAGAATGCTACCCGCCAGCCGTGAAAGTACGGATGGGTAACCACCTGTTGCCGATTCGCCCATTCGTCGCGGCATCACCGGCCCAGTAGCGCGCGCACCTCACCAGCCAGATACACCGAGCCGAGCACCAATACTCCGCCTTCGCTAACGGCGGCCTGATCCAACGCAGCTTCCAGCGCCTCGGACGCGTCGCGTATCGCCTCCACTCGGGCAGGGCCGAACACCGCGGCGGCCATGTCGGCCAACTCGACGGCGGGAAGCGCCCGATCAGTGCCGCTAGCCTGGGTACACACCAAGTGCGCCGCCAGCGGCTCGATAAGGCGCAACACTTCGTCCACCGCCTTGTCGCGCATCATGCCGAGCAGCACCGTCACGGGGCGCACCTGAAACGCCTCGGCAAATGCCGCCAACGTGGCTGCCACTCCGTGCGGGTTGTGGGCAGTGTCGAGCACCACCGGCGGATCGGCGCTCACGAGTTCCAAACGGGCGGGCGCATGTACGGCATCGAAGGCGTCGGCGATCACGTCGTCGGGGAGGGGACGCCCCAACAACGCCTCCACCGCGCTCACCGCCAGCGCGGCGTTATGTGCCATGTGCGCTCCATACAGCGGCAGGAACACCCCCCGGTGGTCGGTATCGCCGCTTGATACACTCACCACCTGGCCGCCGATGGCGTTAGTGCGCCCGAACAGTGAGAAGTCCTCGCCCTCCAACAGCGCCTCGGCATTCTCGGCTTCGCAACGCGCCAGCAACACCTCCAACGCCTCCGGTTGCTGCCGGGCGATCACGGCGGTGGTTCCCCATTTGATGATGCCCGCCTTCTCTGCGGCGATCTCGGCGATAGTGCCGCCGAGCAACTGGGTATGGTCGAGGTCTATCGGGGCGATCACCGCCACCTCGGCATCGGCGACACTGGTGGCATCCCAGGAGCCGCCCATCCCAACCTCTATCACCATCACATCCACCGGAGTATCCGCGAAAGCGAGATAGGCCAAAGCGGTCATCACCTCGAAGAACGTCATCGGCACCCCGTCGATGGCCATGCCATCCACCAACTCCACATACGGCTTGAGGCGCGACCAGAGGTCGTCGAACTCGTCATCTGAAATCGGCTCGCCATCGATACAGATACGCTCGGTTATGTTGTTCAGATGGGGCGAAGTGAACCGCCCAGTGCGTAACCCCGCCGCGCGCAACAACGCGTCGATCATGATCGCGGTGGAACCCTTGCCGTTGGTACCGGTGATCTGCACCACCGGGGCGGTGCGCTGCGGATCATCGAGCAGTTCGATGAGAGCCTGGATACGTCGCAACGACCGGGCCACCCGATGTTCCGGCCAACGACGGGTCAGTTCGGCGCTCACGCGCTCATGTCTGCTCACGTCCCAAAGCCTAATCGGTACTCCCCACAGAACCTGCCCCTCAGGCCAGACCTCCTCGTTTAGCATCCCTGCTAACACGGTCATGCCTATCCGCCGACCACGACTACGCAGCCGACAGCCTGTACCCAGCGGCGAATACGAGGCCGGGTTCCATAGCAGGTTCACAGCCAGGCCACAGCGGCTTACCCGACACTCCTAGTACAGTAGTTGCGTGGCCGAGGCGATATCCGACGTGTCTGCGGAGAACTCCGCTGTGCCGTGGTACCGCCAGCCGACCTGGCAGGTGTGCGCGGCGCTACTGCTTACGCTGGTCTTGCTGATCGGTAACTACATGGTGGGACGCGCCCGCGGCAACGCGTTACCAGAAGCCGTGTCGCAGTTGCAGCCGCCGCAGCAGGTGCTGGACGGCGGCCCTGTAGGCATCAAGGTGCCCAATACCAGTCCGTTGAACCCCGGTGCGCCGCGGGTGGTGGTGTACCAGGATTACCAAGACCCGGCGTCACGTCAGGTGGAGTTGGTGCTCTCCGACGCGCTGAACTCACTGGCGTCGCGCGGCGAGATCGTGCTCGAATACCACACCATGACTTTCTTGGACCGCGACAAGGTGGACGGTTCCTCGCAGCGCGCTGCTGTCGCCGCCGCTTGCGCCGACATCCAGGGTGCGTATGCCGCATACCACCACCTGCTGTTCGTCGGACAGAGCGGCACGGGGTTCACCGAGGATCAGCTACGCAACGAGTTCGCCACCACAGCGGGGTTGAACGGTGCCGATCTGGCGGCGTTCCAGGCCTGTTACGATAATCGCCGCACTGAAACGTTCGTGAGAACCGTGGCCGCGCGTGCGCTTGCCGACGATGTCAGCGCCACTCCCATGTATCTCATAGATGGCGAGCCGTTCGATCCCACCACATTGAAACTGACGGGTGAACGGGTCTCCGAAGCTTCACTCCGCGCCGCCATCACAGCTATGAAAAACCCCGATGATGAGACAGAAGGAACCGCAGATGAGCAAGCGTAAAGACAATGCGAGCCACACCGGAACGTCGAAGCGTGACCAACTGCGCCAGCAGCAGGCCCAGGCCGCAAAGGCGGCCAAAACGAAACAGTTCATCACGCTCGCGGTTGCCGGCGTGGCGTTGGCGGCTCTCGTCGTGACCATCTTAGTGGTGGCGCTACGAAACAGGGCCGAACCCGACCCCAGCGCCACCCAGATCGCCCCACCGAACGCCAGCCCCGACGGCTATTCCATCGTCGCCAACCCCGGCAAGGCCAAGGACGGTGCCATAGTGTTCGACATACACTCCGACTACCAATGCCCCGCCTGCGCCACATACGAGAAACACTTCGGCGACGCTTTCAGAGAGTTGGCAGAACGTGGCGACATCGAACTACGCATCCATCCCCGCACCATGGTTGGTGATGTCATACTGGGCAACGATTCATCGATACGCGCCTCCGTCGCGGTGGCCTGCGCTGACACGGTGGGCAAAGCCCTCGACCTGCACAGCACCATCTTCGCCAACCAACCCCTTCGCGAGGGTGACGGCTACACCGAAGATCAATTACGTAACATCTTCCCGGAAGAGGCTGGCATCGTCGGCGACGATCTGACGAAGTTCCAGCAGTGCTATGACGGGCGTCAAACTATCGAATGGGTGAGAGCCTCCGAAAAGGAGGGCTGGGATCACACCATCCCGGACGCCACCAAACTGTACGGGAACGAGGACGGATACCAAAGGTACGAGATGCTCGGTATCCGCGCCACACCGACATTCCTCGCCAACGGCAAACTGGTCACCAACCTGCCAGATGCTGCGCAGAACCCGAGCGCCGACGCGGTGCTGGCAGTGCTACAAGCCGCCACCGAAGTGGGCTGACTCGGCTAACATTGCCTGGTGAACAGTGCATGGCAGATACCCGAGAAGCCGGCCCTAGAGGGCTTGGAAGCCAAATGGTCGGAGCAGTGGCGTAGCGACGGTACGTACCGCTTCCAGCGCCCGGAGCGCCGTGAGCAGGTGTTCTCCATCGACACCCCGCCGCCCACTGTGTCGGGCAGCCTGCACG
>JAIRRM010000009.1 GCA_031255975.1 Propionibacteriaceae bacterium
GATGGTCTCTGCGGTCTGTTCGTCGCCCCAGTATCCGGTGTCCAGGAAGGCGTCTCTGCCGACCGAAATCTAATTGCACGTTTATTGCACGAAATGAGCGAACCCCTAGCCAAATCGCATCTAACTAGGGGTTTTATTGTGCGCGAGAGAGGACTTGAACCTCCACGCCCAGTAACGGGCACTAGCACCTCAAGCTAGCGCGTCTACCTATTCCGCCACCCGCGCATACACCGAACGCAAACGCCCGGCGCGAGAGTCACGATAGCACCAACGTACCCCCGCTGGCCAACCAGCTACCGCTAACGCTGCGGTAACTCGCGAGGATTCGGCTTTTTGACGATGGCGTACACGACCGCCACCGGAATAGCGATCGCGGCCACCAAGACCAGCAGCCCCAAAATGTCGAAGATTATCCCGCCGATGATGACGAACGCGATGATCCCGACCGCCGCCTTGATGAGCTGGCTCATGATACCTCCCACTCGAAACAAGTTGAGTGTCATGGACTCAACTTCATGCCCAACCCTAGCATATGATGGGGGCAATAGCGATATATCACTTATATCCATCGCATAATCGACTTACTCGCAACACCACCGGACAGGTACCATGGGGGGGTGTCTGGTGCGGAACCAGACGACCGGGTTTTTCCGTGTGCGACGTAGCCACGGGGAGCAAGAAAGGTAACTAAGTATGAAAGCACTCGAAGGCATCACCGTCCTCGACCTCAGCCGGGTATTGGCCGGCCCGTACGCCGGTATGATGCTCGCCGACAACGGCGCCAACGTCATCAAGATTGAAGCCCCGAAGACCGGCGACGATTCTCGCGCATTCGGCCCGTTCGTCGGCAAAGAAAGCGCCTACTTCATGAGCCTCAACCGCAACAAGCGGTCCATCGTCATGAACTTCAAAAACCCAGAGCATATCGCCGCGTTCAAAGAGATGGTGAAGCATGCGGACGTGGTGCTGGAGAACTACCGTCCCGGCACCACCGATAAGCTCGGCATCGGCTACGACGTATTGAAAGAGATCAACCCGAGGCTCATCTACGCGCAGTGCTCCGGCTTCGGTGACACCGGCCCGTACCGTCTGAAGCCCGCATACGACGTGGTAGTGCAGGCCATGGGCGGCATTATGAGCATCACCGGCCAGGAGGGTGGCGAGCCCACCCGCGTCGGCGCTTCCATCGGCGATGTGATCGCGGGAATCTTCACCGCGTTCGGTGTTTCCAGCGCGCTGTTGGCGCGCGAGCGCACCGGCGTGGGCCAGAAGCTCGACATCTCGATGCTCGATTGCCAGGTGGCCGTGTTGGAGAACGCCATCGCGCGCTACGCCACCACCGGCACCTCTCCCGTGCCGATCGGCAACCGTCACCCGTCTATCACGCCGTTCGCCGGGTTCACCGCGTCTGACGGCTACGTCATCGTGGGTGCCGGCAATGACAAGCTGTGGGGTAACCTGTGTGACCTTATCGGCAAGCCCGAACTCAAGGAAGATCCGCGTTTCCTCACCAACGGCGACCGCACCAACAACGTGTACGAACTGACGCCGATCCTGAACGAAGCGTTCTCGCACCGCACCATGGCCGAATGGCTCGCCGAGCTGGAGGCCGCCGGGTTGCCTTGCGCGCCGATCAACACCGTCGAGAAGATCGTAAACGATCCGCAGATCGCGGCCCGCGACATGATCGTCGAGGTGACGCACCCGGTCGCTGGCCCACTCAAGATGCCAGGTGTGCCGATCAAGTTCTCTGAGACGCCCGGTGCCGTCGAAACCCCGGCACCGCTGCTGGGGCAGCACACCTCGGAGATTCTGCAAGAGGTGCTCGGCTGGAGCAAGGAGCAGGCCGACGAGTTCGCGGCCCACTCCCAAGACTAGTCAATAACGCTTCGGCCCGACCCAAACAACCTGGATTGGGCCGGGGCACCCGATTCCTTCCAAAAAGAAAGATCGAATCGGCGATGTAAACCTGCTTTGGCTGGTTTTGCCGGTTCGAGGTTGTGGGGCGACAGGTATGCCTGTCGCCCCACAGTCGTCTCTGATCGCGGTTGCCGTTGACCGTCAATCGTCCACCACTTTCCCGGAGGTCAGTCGCCGCCTCCAGCGCGTCGTCGATTTGGCGGGCTGCTGTGCCTGGGCGAGCGAGAAACCGTCTTTGCCTAACTCAATAGCGGCGAGTCGGCGAACCGTCTCCCGGTCGTCAGCCAGCCAGGCCCCCATCGGGTCCGCGTTGACGGCTGCCAGTTCGGTGAGCGGGGCGGTGGCCAACGCGCGCAGCGCGAACAGCCGCTCGCCATTCAACCCTTTGGCCAGTTTCTTCACCCGGGGGGAGTTACGCCAGAACTCCAGGCGGCCCGGTAGCCATTTCGACCCCAACCACACCACCGGCACCGCGAACACCACGATGGCCACCACCAGCGCCGCCGTCTCAATGAGATGCACCATAGAACTGGCCACGTCGGTGATCTCAGCAAGGCCGCCCGACAGACCATCAAAGGGGACACGCAGCGTATCGCCCACCAACGGCACCTCCCCCACTGAATCCGCCGCCGATACCAAACCGTCTGACATCGACTTGGTAAGTTCGCCCATCTTGCGCGCCGGCGCTGCGAACAAATTGACGAGCCAATACACCGCTTGGGCTACCCGTATGAACAGGAACACCCACAGCGCCATGCCGAGATCCCAAAGGAGCTGTTTCACCAGCAGTTTCGACGGACGAGCATATAGATCCATGGGGGAATCATCCCACGGGCAACCGCTCCATGTAGCCGGAAACCATCATTCAGTTGGCAGCCGTAGCCACCGCGTACAGTGTTGCCGCATCCAGGCCGAAATCGCGGTAACCAGTAACGATCCGTTCCAAATACTCCGGGGGCGGTGCCATGCCAGATTCCGCGCCGAAGCGCTCCCTGGCACCGGGAGCCATCACGTACGCCATGGCGGCCACCACTTCACCGTTCAGCAGCACCGACACCGGGCTTTTCAGATACGACGTGGGCACACCCTCATAACCGTCGAGCGACGCCTCGTCTCCGGGCGTGAGCCACCACAGCAACACCGGGACACTGGCCGCAGTATCCGGCTCAATGTCCGCCCAGCGTGCGAACAGCAGTCGCCACCCCGGTAACTCTCCGACGCCCACCACCGTCGCCTCAGGACAGCGGTTGTTCATCTGCTCCTGATTCCAGTTACTGCCGTACGCCGCATACAACGTTCGCCCGCCGGGCATATCGCACCTCACTTCTGGTTTTGCGCTCCCTCTATTAGACACCCCGCACGCATTGCCAGCGAGTAAAGTGTGCGCATGAAGCCCGGTTGGATCGGCGCGGCAGTTGTCGCCGTGTGCCTGCTGGGGTCGGCCTGCGCTACCGCTCCAGAGCCAAAATCACACACCGCGGTGCCGGAACCGCCGTACTACACCGCCTCGTCTCCCACCCCAATCATCCCGCCCGCGCCACGCGCCCGTCCTGGCTTACTGCCGCTGATACGTACTGCCGTAGCCGATACGTATGGGCAGTTAGGGCAACGGACGTACTACGGTTTTATCGACGCCAATTGGCACCTGGTGGACACTCCGCTTTACTCCCGATATAAGGTCTGCCCTAGCTTCGGGCCTCAAGGCGATCTGATGCTGGCAACCGGGGACGGCTACGTCGACGTGCTCGATGCCGCTGGCAACCGCACCGCTCGCCTCGAAACCGCCATGGCCGATTGCGTCGGCGCTCGCTACGCCATCCTCACCGAGGGATCGGAGCTAATGCCATGGTACGGCCCCCAGACGCTGGGTCGATTGCCCGACGGTGAACCCCTGTTTCCCGCCCGCGACGACATCACCGTCTCCCCGATAGACGTTGACACCGTGATCGTGGCTGATGCCACCGCCGCCTGGATCTTCGATACGACATCCGAACGCATCACCCCCATCGTTCAGAGCGTGGTGTCGAGGCCCGGTTCACACCTTGACGCCACAGGGCATGTCACCTGGCCCATTCCAGCCGCGGTGACGGTAGCCGATGAACGTCGCTTCGGCTACCTCAACCGGGACGGCACCTGGGCCATCACACCGCGCTTTCAGTGGGCTTCCTTCTTTCACAACACCGATTACGCCCTAGTAGAGGTGCCGCTGTCGGGAGAGCAGGAAAACACCACCATTTCACGATTGATCGAGCGTAGCGGTCAGTTCGTGGCCGATCTGCCTCCCGGATGGATCACGGAACTGACATCCAGCTCCGGTGTCGTCGTCGGGTACAGTGTCTTCGCCGACTACTCCGACA